>CANJKY010000454.1 GCA_947474875.1 Gemmataceae bacterium | reverse complement strand
GCCGAACGCCACCGCGGAGCACACGACGAGATGGAAGGCGAACGGCGACCGCCGTTCGTCACGGTTACGGTATCCGGGCGGACGGCGGGTGGCCGTCGCCCGCTCATTTCGCCTTCTCGGCGCTTGATCGGCGATCCCGCCTCGTTTATTCTGAAATCGACTTGCCCCACCCCGCCGACGCCCCACTTCCGGAGTCCGTCCCCATGTTCACCCCGACCCGCCGGGGGTTTCTCGGCGCGTCTTTGGCCGGCCTCGCCACCGGCCCGGCCCTGCTCGCCGCCTCGCCGTACCGCTCCACCGACGCCACCCCGTTCCACCCGGACACCCTGTTCCTGACGTGGCACCGCGACCCGACCACCACCATGGTGGTGCAGTGGGTGGGTACCCGCGGGGAGACGACCGATTCGACCGTATATTTCCGCCCGCTGAAGGCGGCCTCGACTGCCCCACTGACCCCGCTGTCCGCCCTCACCGGCCCAGCGGTGGCCCACCTGTCCCCGCCGCCGACGGCGGTGAAGACCGAGGCGCGGCCCTACCCGCTGTCCGACTTCAAGGTGTTCCGGGCCGAGCTGACCGGGCTGACCCCGGGCACCGACTACCAGTTCCGCATCGGCAAGGAGTCGCCGTGGTACCGGTTCCGCACCATGCCGGCGAAGGCGACCGACACGGTCACGTTCGTGTCCGGCGGGGACGTGGGCACCAACGACCACGCGATGGCGAACAACGAGCAGGCGGCCAAGCAGGACCCGAGCTTCGCCGTCATCGGCGGGGACCTGGCCTACGAGAACGGCAAGTCGGTGGCCACGCACCTGGCGTTCCTGCGGAACTACTCGAAGGGGATGGTGGCCAAGGACGGGCGGCTGATCCCGATGGTGGCGTGCGTCGGCAACCACGAGGTGGACGGCGGGTACGGCACGAAACGCGAGAGGGCGCCGTTCTTCTACTCGCTGTTCGACGGCCTGTTCACCGACACCGGGTACGCCACCCTGGACTTCGGCGACTACCTGAGCCTGGTGCTGCTGGACAGCGGACACACGTCGGCGGTGGGCGGGGAGCAGGCGTACTGGCTGAGCCAGGTGCTGAAGGCGCGGCAGGATCACCCGCACGTGTTCGCGGTGAACCACGTGCCGGCGTACCCGTCGGCGCGGACCGCCACCGGCACGGACAAGGCGGCCGGCACCGGCGAGGCGAACCGCACCCACTGGGTGCCGCTGTTCGAGCGGTACCGGGTGCCGGTGGTGCTCGAACACCACGACCACACGTTCAAGCGGACCCGCCCGCTGCTGAACGGGCACACGCACAAGGACGGGGTGGTGTACCTGGGCGACGGGTCGTGGGGGCGAATCCGGGCGGCACAGAAGCCGGAGAAGCTGACCATGATGGCCGAGGTGAGCGAGAGCTACCACCTGTCCGTCCACCGGCTGGAAGACGACGAGCGGTTCCACCTGGCGATCGGCGAGGACGGGCGGGTGATGGACACCTGCCGCACCACCCAGCGATCGACCGGGTTGGTCCGCCGCGGGTAGAGTCGGCTACAATCAGAACCGGGGCGGTCGCCCCCCGTGCCGGCCGGGTGCCGGCACCGTTCGTTTACGTTCCGAGGTGTGTCATGCGAAGCTGGCAACTGCCGGCGGTCGGGGCGGCGGTCGCCGTTCTGATGGCCGGGTGCGGCGGGGTGGTGGACCGGTCGCCAATGCCGATCGACGGGCCGAACCAGGTGGTGTACAGCGTGCCGGGCATGACCTGAGGCTCCTGACCGGCAACCGTGCAATCCGCGATTGCCACTCTACCGTGGGTAGAGACCAGCACCATCAAGACGGACGCGAGCAAGAGGCAGGTGAAGTTCACGGTGAAGGACGCCAAGCAGTTCGACCACGACGCGGTGATCACCGCGCTCAAGGGCAAGGGCGAGAAGTACAGCGACGGGGCGACGAAGCTGAGCGGCCCGAGTGAAGCGAAGAGCGACACGAAGACGGACTAATCGACTGTTCGCGGCGAGTGAAACGCGCCGGGTGGCCCGGATCGTTTCACTCGCCGCGAAAACACATCGCGGGTTCTCCCATGCTCCCCAACTACACCCCGTACAAGAACCTGCCCCCGCTCGCCGGGCTGTGTTCCATTGAGGACGCCACCAAGCCCGGCCTGCCGCTGGACGAGTGCGTGCGACGGCTGAAGCGGTTCCACTACTGCTTCAGGCGGCTGCACGAGATCCTCACCGCCCGCATCACGTCCGAGCCGATCTACGAGCTGAAGACGGCGTTCGCCCACCACGCCTACCTGTGCGCCGAACACGTCACCGCCCTGCGGCAGCGGATCGGCGAGATGCGGGAACCCCCGCTCGGGTTGGAGGACGTGCCCCACCCGGCGCTGGAGGTGTTCTTCGACGAGATTCGCGCCGCCCCGACGACGGAGGACTTGGTCGAGGGCTACCGCGTAGCAATCGACCAGCTCTACCACGTCATTCGAAATTACCAGGACGAAACACACCCGCTCACTGACGCCCCAAGTCGTCGTGTGCTGAAATTCGCAGCTCTCGAAGTCAACGACATGGCGAACTGGGGCGCCTATGTCATGAGCTGCTTGGTGGAACCAGATTCCAAGCGCGAAACCCAGTTGGAGGAGTGGGGGCGTTATCTGGGTAGCTTACTCGACGCTGCCGGCACAATGGATGGCACTCGCGAAAGCCCACCCACGGCCGTGGGTGGGCTTCCCAGGCACTACTCCGCCACGCCGTACACCTACGACCCCATCCCGCAACGCGACGAGCGGTTCGCCGACCTGTGGAACCAGGGGGTGAACGCCGAGGCGTTCCTGTACGACGAGACCAAGCCGGCCCGCGCCAAGGTGCTGATGATGCTGTTCAAGCGGCTGCGGGAGATCGACGTGCCGGAGATGATGGCCGGCATCATCGCCCAGACGCCGGGCAAACCGTGGGGGTATTACCGCGACATGAGCCGGCAGGTGTGGGACGAGGCCCGGCACGCCATGATGGGCGAGGTCGGGTTCGTCGCCCTCGGGGTGGACTGGACGAAAGCCCGCATCACCTGGAACTGGAGCTACCGGCTGAACACGGAGTGTTCCCCGCTGGAGCGGCACGGGGTGCTGTTCTTCATCGAGCAGGGGCTGATGCCGCGGACGGGCAAGCGGTACGAGTTCGAGGTGGCGAGCGAGAGCGGCATTCCGATCGCGACAACGATCCAGGACTTCGACTGGGCGGACGAGGTGCTGCACAGCCAGATCGGGCGGGAGTGGTACGTCAAGCAGTTCGGCAGCCTGCAAGAGGCGCTCGACTTCGGCGACAAGGCGTGGACGAAGATCACCAGCAACTGGACGACGGTGAAGGAGCAGGGGCTGACGGCGCACGCCAACTGGTGGCCGGCGATCTACGAGCAGGCGTGTGCGTCAGCCGGGGTGAACCCCGACCCGGCGGTGCTGGCCTACGCCGAAACGTATGAGGGCAAACGGGCTGACTTGAAGGGCGTGGTGGGGGAGTGAATCGCCTTGCCATCCCGCTGCTCGTTTTGGCCGAGCTGTTCGGCACGTCACTGTGGTTCACCGGCAACGCGGCGGCGACGGAGTTGGGGCGGCTGTGGACGCTGTCGCCGGCGGCGGCGGCGTGGCTGCTGAATGCCACCCAACTCGGGTTCATCATCGGCACGTTGACGCTCGCCGCCACCGCCCTGGCCGACCGCTTCTCCGCCCACCGCGTGTTCTTCGTCTCTACCGTCGTCGGGGCGGCGGCGAACCTCGGGTTCGCGTTCGCCTCCGCCGGGTTCGTGTCGGCCCTGGCGTTCCGGTTCGTCACCGGGCTGGCTCTGGCCGGCGTCTACCCGCTCGGCATGAAGTTGGTGGTCGGGTGGGCGCCGGAGCGGGCCGGGGTGGTACTCGGCTGGCTGGTCGGGGCGCTCGTCGTCGGAACGGCGTCGCCGTTCCTCGTTCGCTCATTCGGCCGGCAAGTCGACTGGCAGGTGACGGCGGTGGTGGCGTCCGCGCTCGCGCTGCTCGGCGGGTTCGCCGTCCTGTCACTGGGCGAGGGGCCGGCGAAGAAGGTCGGCCCGCGGGTGCAGTGGGCGGATGCGTTCCGGGCGTTCCGCGACCCGGTGTTCCGGGCGTCGGCGCTCGGCTACTTCGGCCACATGTGGGAACTGTACGCCTTCTGGAGCCTGGTGCCGGCTATGACCGACGGCCCGCTCACGGCGTTCACGGTGATCGCGGCCGGGGCGGCGGGGTGCGTCGGCGGCGGGTGGCTGAGCCGACGCACCGGCAGTTTGTTCATGGCGCGAGTGGCTCTCGCCGGGTCCGGGCTGATGTGCCTGCTGTTCCCGGTGGCCGGTCCGCTCAAGCTGCTGGTGCTGGTGGTGTGGGGAGTGGCGGTGGTGGCCGACTCGCCACAGTTCT
>CANJKY010000453.1 GCA_947474875.1 Gemmataceae bacterium | reverse complement strand
GGCGCGGTGTCATGGCGCTGGCAGTAGTGGCGATGTCCCTCGCGGCCGTCGCGGTCCGGGCCGCGACCCCGGCGGTGTTGGTGCCCGAGCGAACGAAGGTGTGCATGGTGCAGGACACGGTCATGGCCGCTCCCGCGATCCCGGTGGAGCGAGACGGGAAGGTGTACTACGGCTGTTGCGAGATGTGCAAAGGGAAGCTCACGAGCGACCCGGCCAGGTACACGCTGGCCCGCGACCCGCTGACCGGGGCGACGGTGGACAAGGCGACGGCCGAACTGCTCAGCGTGGACGGGCGGGTGCTGTATTTCCAGTCGGCCACGAACCGCGATACGTTCGCCCGAAAACTGGCCGACACCCCGAGGGGAAAGTGAGAGCCGTCGCCCAGGCGGGGCCGTGCCGAACCGACGGAGGGAACATGATTAGCTCGAAGCGAAAGACGATCGCCCTGGCGGCGGCGCTGGTCGTGGCCGGGATGTTGCCCGGCGGTCCCGGGGTCGCGGGGGCGGACGACGGCGACGGGTTAGCCGCCCAAGTGCGGCTGCTCACCGCCAAGGTGGCGCGGCTCGAATCGGCGGTGGCAAAGATCGCCCCGCCTCCGCCGCCGGCGACCGTCCCAGGCCCGGCCGGGGGGGCGGGTGCCCCGGCCCCCGGGCCGGCTGGGGGGATGGGGGGCATGATGAGCATGATGTCGGGCATGGCCGGGCCGGCCGGAGGGCCACTGGCCGCCGCGACACCGGTCCCGCTCCCGGGATTCCCCGGGCTACCGGGGGTGTACCACTTCGGCGCGGCCGACTTCTTTCTCTCGTCCGCCACCCTGTCCGCGGAACAGGCAGGTCGGTTGGAGCAGTTGCGGCAACGTGCCGCCACCGAGCAGGCAAGTGCCGCCCAGGCGGTCGAGGAGGCCGAGCGACAGATCTACACGTTGACCGCCGCCGACCAGCCGGACGCAACTGCCATCGAAGCCACGGTGCGGCGTGTGGAGCGAATCCGCGGTGACCAGCGGTTGGCATTTATCCGCCTGGTCGGCGAGGCCGCCCGCGTACTCACCGACGACCAGCGGCGCTCCCTAGCGGCTACGATGACCCCCGCCGAACACGCCGCGCACCACCAGAGCAAGCCGTGACGCGGGGGGTATGTCCAGGCGGAGAGACGCAGAAAGAGCGTTGTATCCCGAGTCGCAAACACAGCCGACTCGGGGCAATCGCCGCCGGTCCGCTGGCCCTACCAGGCGTGGAACGACATCGCCGGGGTAGGCTGGTACAAGCACCACTAAGTTGCAACCGGCGAACAGTTTGTAGTGAGCCGGCCGGGCTGCCCGGCCGGTGTTGGATAACGTAAGAAACGGATGGAGAAAACCATGAAGACGAAAACACACAGACGGCTGAACGTGACCGCCCGCGCGGTGCTGGTCGCGCTGGTTGGGACTGCGGGATCCGCTTGGGCCGAGGAGCCGAAGGCCGCCTCACTCGAAGGGCGGGTGCGGGAGCTGGAGGCGCGGATGGCCAAGGTGGAGGGGCGCGTGGCCGAACACGACCGGCACAACGCGGCGCACGCCGCCCACGCCAACCACGGCGGCCAGACCGACCAGCCGATGGGCCAGCCGCCGGCAGTGCCGATGCCGTCCGGCCAGATGCCGCCGCAGCAAGGAACTCAGCCGGGAGGCGGCATGGGCGGCGGGATGAGTGACATGTAAGCGGGATCGAACAAACACCGGCGGCCGCGGCAGTCGCGGCCGCCGTATTGACACGGAGAGGGTCATGAAAAAACACTGTGGTTCTTGGATGCTGATCGTCTGCCTGGTGGCGGCCGGGTTGCTCGCCTTGTCCCCACTCTTCGGGGCGGGTGCCGCGGGGCTCGGCGCGTTCGGGCTGCTGCTGATGGTCGCCTGCTGCGTGCTGCCGATGTTCCTCATGCTGGCCGGAGGACAGGAAGGAGCGTGCGACAAGGCCGAAAAATCCGACGCCCCAGATAAGGACAAGAAGTCGGCCGGCTGTCACTGAGGCCGGCAAGCGACGGGCGGGATGAGGCGGACACGCCGAGGCTCGCAACACCCCCGGCAACGGGCGAACGGCCTGGGGGTGTTCGCACGGTTTACAGATAGCTCAGTTCAACGGGCCATGCGGGACGGGCGGAGGAGGGCGACCTCGCCGCGCCCGTTACGCCGGCGGGGCGACCGCTCAACGGACACGCGGCAGACCGGAGTCTGAGTCATACGGAGCGAGCCGGTGTGAGATGCGGATCGTGCTGCCGACGGGCGGCGGGTCGGAGAAGGTGGCGGTAAACGACGCCGGCGGGTGAATGTGGCGAGCGTGGGCGGCCGAGGTGAACGTGAGCGGCGCTCGGGCCACCACCCGGCCGTCCGGGGCGACCGCTTCCGCCTCACCGGTGACTGAGACTGGCCAGTCAGTGTGGTGGGCGGCGGTCACTCGGCCGGTCAGTCTGAGCGCCCCGCTCTCCGCGGTCACAGCCACCTGGTCGATGCCGCACCCGTCGACCACGTCCGTCTCCAGGCGGTAGAGACCCCGAGCGATCAGGTCATCCGGCGGCCGGGCGGCGAGCGAGCAGGCGGCGAGTGAGCAAACGAGTGCGATAACAGGGATGTGGCGATTCATGGGCTGACCCTACCGCAATCGGGGGCCGGCCGCCAGCGCCGAACTTGGCCTCGGCTCGTGCCGCGACACCGGTTTCGGACGGAGGGGTGCTGAGGCTCACCAGCCTCCACCCCAAGCGGGGCAAGTACGCCGCGGGTCGGAGCAGGGCTACCGAATTCTTGATTTTCATGGCGGGCGCGGTGGTGGTAAGCAGTCAACAGGAGAAACGAACTAAGGAGGAGCAATGAGACGATTTGTTGGGGGGGCCTGTGCCGCCCTGCTGTTAACCGCCTGCGCCGCACAGCACAGCCGCGGGACGGTGGCGATGAAGATCACGGACACTCAGGCCCACGTGTGCGTCGGGAAGGAGTCGGTCACCCCCGGGACCAGACTGGAGGTGCTGCGTAACGTGTGCGAGGGGCCGAAGCAGACGTGCAAGCTGACCCACGTCGGTCAGGGGTCGGTGACCGACGTGCTCAACGAGCACTACTCCGTCGCCGAGTTCCCGGCCGCCATCCGCGTCCGTGAGGGCGACCTGATCGAAGTGCAGAAGTAAACCATCCACAGCGTGCCGCACCTCCCCGTCCCGGTCGTCGAGCAGCGCCACCACGACCGGCACGGCCGACGGCCTGTTCGGCGGCTCGCTTCAGGACCGCCGGATCGCGGCTCCTCAACCGGACCACGAGTTCGTTCACGTCGTCCATCTCGGCACCCCTCGGACCGAGGGGGTCAGCCGCCGGAGCCAGTCGCTGGCCACCTGCCCCCGATAGCCGATCGCAGGGCGATGGGGCAAGTGTTCCCCAATGCACAGGCCGTCAGACGCGGAGCAGTCTAAGGGCATTTGCGACGACGAGTAGCGTCGCCCCGGAGTCGGCGGCCACGGCCGCCCACATCGACGAGTGGCCGGCGAGGGTGAGTACGACGAACACGCCCTTCACGGCCAGAGCGAAGGCGATGTTCTGGCGGATGATCCCGACGGCGTGTCGGGAGTGGCGGACCAGCCACGGCAGCTTCGACAGGTCGTCGGACATGAGGGCGATGTCCGCCGTCTCAATTGCAGCGTCGGTGCCGATGGCCCCCATCGCGAGGGCCACCGTCGCCCGGCCCATCGCCGGCGCGTCGTTCACCCCGTCCCCGACCATCGCCACCGCCCCGTACTTGCCGACCAACTCCTCCACCTTCGTCACCTTGTCCCCCGGCAGCAGTTCGGCGTGGATCTCGTCCACCCCGGTCTCGCGGGCGATCGCCTCGGCCGTCCCGCGGTTGTCGCCGGTGAGCATCACCACGTGTTCGACCCCGGCCGCCCGCAGGTCAGCGACCGCCTGCTTCGCCTCGGGGCGGACGGTGTCGGCAAGCGCGATGAACCCGCAAACGTGCTTGTCATTGCCGACGACGACCACCGCCTTTCCCGCCCGGGAGAGGGTCTCAAGCTGCGCGTGGACCTCCGGCGTCTCCTGGTTCCGCTCCTCCAGGTAGCGGTGAGAGCCGACCCAGTAGACGGTCCCCCGGACGCGGCCGCTCGCCCCCTTGCCCGGCAGGTTCTTGAAGTCCTCGACGGCCGGCACCGTCACCCCCTTCCCCTTCGCGTAAGCGAGGATGGCGTGGGCGAGGGGGTGGGTGCTGTGCGATTCGAGGGCCGCGACCCGCTCCAGGAGCTCCGCCTCGGTGTGCCCGCTAAGCGGGACGATTTCCACCACGGCGGGCTTTCCTTGCGTGAGGGTGCCGGTCTTGTCCATCGCGATCGCTTTCAGCTTCGCCGGTGCCTCGACGTAGACGCCGCCCTTGATCAGCACCCCGTTTCTTGCGGATGCGGCGAGCG
>CANJKY010000452.1 GCA_947474875.1 Gemmataceae bacterium | reverse complement strand
GGCTGCATCCCGTACTGGCCGCCGTAGTACCCCTGGGCGCCGTAGGCGCCGCCCGGGTAGTAAGTGGTGCCGGGGACGGTGCCCTGGCCGCTCAGCCCGCCGGTGGCGGTGCCGCCGAGGGTGCCGGGTTGGCCCGTCGTCGCGCCTTGCAGACCGCCCTGAACGCCGGCCGTGCCGGGCTGCCCGGTGACGGTGCCCTGCACCCCGCCTTGCACCCCGGCGCCCGCGCCGGTCGTGCCGCCCTGAACTCCGGCGCCCGCCGTCCCGCCGGCCGGCGGGGTGGTGCCCTGGGTGCCGGTCGTCGTGCCCGGGGTGTTCTGGGCGAAGCTCGCCACCGTCCACCCGGCTACCACCAGCCCGACCAGTAGAAGTCGCTTCATGTGTGTCTCCTGCGATCCTGTGCATCAGTGAGAGAGGGGCAGCGTTACCGCCACCACTGGACGCAGATTGCGCGCCGCACGGGCGGTATCAATCCCCGCGCCAATTCGAGCGCAAAAATCGTAACGGCTAGAACTTGCGGATAAGTAAGCGGTTCCGCAAGCCACCGCCGGGTGAAAAGACGGGCAAAAAAGGGGGGTTGCGCGGAATGTGCGCGGCCGACTTCTCACCCCCGCGCACCGGCGGGGGTGAGCGGCGTCGGTGGCGGAATGGACTCCATGTCGGCGGTTGCACCCCATCCCCGAAGAGTGGGGTGATTTTTTTTCCATTTCACTTCCGCACGCCGACAATCGGCGGTGTTTCCCTGATGAGCCACCTGCTGCACGGGTCGGCCCAACCAACTGCTAAACCGTTCGGCGAAGGGCGCCGCTGCTCTCGTTCGAAGATCCCCATCAGCGGAGGAGCCGACTATGGCGGAAGTGTGCAAATCGGTAGAGATTGGGCGTCATGGCAACATCCCAGAGTTCCGGACGCGATGGCAGGGCATCAGGTCACGCCTCGAGACCCGGCGCTCTTCTGTCATCGTCGAAGCGCAATTCTGTGGGCCCGATGACTTGCTCAATGAGGCATGGGGCGATGTGGTACAGTGCGCACTCAGTGCGGCGACTGCGGCGACCATCGCATCGCTCGCGGCTTCTCCGGCTGCGGCACTGCCGGCGTTCGAAGTTTCGTTCTACGGGTGCCTCACGGCCAAACTGCCACACCGTGCCAAGGAAATCGGCGTAGGGCTGAGTGCGGAACAACGCCCCGTAACTGACTGGACCAAGGTGTGAGGTTGGACGTACAGCGGAGCCGGTATGCCTGCCGGGGAAGACAGCACCGAGGGATCGATGCGACACATCCTCGAACGGCTGCTCCGGTCGGTGGACCCGCCGGACCCGGAGCGGGCGGAGCGGCTGTGGGCCGACTACCGCGCCAACCGGGCCGGGGCGGATGTGGCGTTCGCCACCCTGCTGGCCTGGTACGGCGGGCCGATCTACCGCCGCATCTGGGGGTTCGTCCGCTCGGACGCGGCCGAGGACGTGTTCCAGGACCTGCTGGTTCGGCTGCACCGCCGCCGGCATAAGTTCGCCGACTTCGAGCACGCCCTGCGGTGGCTGCGGGGCGTGGCCGTGACACAAAGCCTGAACGCCCACCGCGGCGCCCGGCGGCGGACGGTACGAGAGCAAGCCCACGCCGCGGCCGGCGGGACCGACACCCGCCCGCTGGAAACGGCCGAACTCGGCGAAGCCCTGCGAGCCGCGCTGGCGAAGCTGCCGGACCGCGAGCGGGAGGCGGTGGCCCTCGTGTACTTCGAGGGCACGACCCGGCAGGACGCGGCCGCCGCCCTCGGGGTGAACCGCGACACCGTCGCCAAGCTGCTCGACCAGGCCCTACGGCGGTTGCGGTCCAGTCTGGCCGCGGGAACCGTCGGCACGGCGGTCACGCTCGCGACGGCGGAAGCCGCCCTGGCCGTTCTCCCGCGGCTGACGCCCGCCCGCATGAGCAAACTCGCCCAGACGGTCTGGGCGGACGCCCGCGTGCCCGCCGTCGGCTGGCTGACCGCCCGCCGATTGATCCCCCTGCTTCTGCTCGGCGGACTGGCGACCGTCGCCGCCGCCTACGCCCTCACACGGAGTCGTCCCATGTCCCGCACGACCAGCACCGCCCGGACCCGACTCGCCGCCGAGCGGCTCGAAGACCGCACTGTCCCGTCGACCGACCTCGTCTCCGCGTTCGGCGTCGGCAACGCCACCGGCGGCAGTTCGGCCTGGGATGTGGCGGTGGATGCGGCAGGGAACCGCTACGTGACCGGATCATTTATGGGCACCGTGGACTTCGACCCCGGCCGTGCCCACGCCAACGACGCGGACGTGCTGACAGCCGTCGGCACGGGCGACGCCTACGTCGCCAAGTACGCGCCGGACAACTCCCTGGTGTGGGCGCGGCGGATAGGCGGCGATGTGGTCAGAACTGGTGCGAGCCCGGCGGCCGTCGACGCCGGTCGGTCGCTCGCCCTGGATTCCGCCGGGAACGTGTACGTCGCCGGGGGGTTCCAGGGCACAGCGGAGTTCGGCCTGGTGTCGCTCACCTCCGCCGGGGGCGACGACGTGTTCGTGACCAAATTCGACGCGAACGGCACCGTGCTGTGGGCCAGCCGCTGGGGTGATGAGGGGAACGATACGGTGGGCGGCGTCGGGGTGGATGCCACCGGGAGCGTCTACGCCGTCAGTTACCGCTGGGGGCTCGATGGCGTGAACGACAACGGGCTCGATGTGGTGAAGTTCAGCCCCACCGGGGCTACCGTTTGGACGAAGTGGTTCAACACCCAGACCGGTTCGCCGGGGTGCGACATCGCCGTGGACGCCGCCGGGAACGTGTTCCTCGCCAGCCAATTCCGCGGGCTGATGGACTTCGACCCGGGGCCGAAGTCCAAGCTGATCTCGTCCGGGCCGTCGTACAGCGGGTTCGCCCTCAAGCTGACCTCGGCCGGGGCGCTCGACTGGGTGGCCCCGTTCGTGGGTCAGTCGGGCAACCCGACCAACGGCTCCTCGATGGCGGACAGCCTCACCCTGGATGGCAGCGGGAACGTGATCGTCGGCGGAAGTTACAACGGCCCGGTCGATTTCAACCCGGGCAACGGCACGACCACCCTGCCGACGGGCGGCGGCGGGTTCATCGCCAAGCTGACCAGCCGCGGCGGGCTAACGTGGGCGAAAGCGGTCGAGAAAGCCAGCGCCACCGGCTACACGTCCGTCATGGTCAACGCACTCCAGACGGACGCGGCGGGCAATGTCTTCGCCACCGGCATCTTCGGCAGCACAAACGGCGGGGGCACGGTCGATTTCAACCCCGGTGCGGGCGTGGCCACCCGCACCACCGCCGGGGGGAACGACATCTTCGTCCTCAAATTGACCTCGGCCGGCAACTTCGGGTGGGTGGAGACGTTCGGCAGCACCGGCAACGACACCGCTCGCGGCCTCGCATTGGACGCCGACGGGGCCATCCACCTGTCCGGCTCGTTCGTCGGCACCGTGGACTTCGACCCGGACCCGAACGTGGCGTTCGATTTGACCACCCCGGGCACGTTCAGCAACTTCTTCCTCGTCAAGCTGCGGTCGAACTGACGGCCGGTGCGTCCGCAACGCAGCGTGGCCGGGGGTGTTCCCCGGCCACGTTCGTTTGCTACTCGCCCACCACCTTTGCCTCGATCACCCGCATGGACCGCCACTTCCCGCCGCGGAACCGCAACAGGAACGCCACCGCCAGGGCGAAGATGTACGCGGTGGCAAACACCCACGCCCCGTACACGCCCCACCCGCGGGTGGCCGCGATCCACGTCGGGATGACCATCGCCGGCCACGCCAGCCCGACCGCCAGCGCCGCCACGAACCGGGTGTCGCCCGCCCCCCGCAGGGCGTAGGAGACGGTCACGTTCACCGCATCGCCGAGCGTGTACGCGGCCACGAACAGCAGCAGCGTCCGCACCGTGGGGGCGAGTAGCTCCCACTGCCCGGGGTCGGCCCGCAGGGCGAACGGCCGGGTAAGCAGGTCCGGGGTGACGGCGTAGGGGATGGAAATGATCGCCGCGTACCCGACGGCCAGCTTCAGCCCGGCGATCGTCGTCTTCGCCGACAGGTCCGGGCGGTTCTCCCCCTGCCGCCGGCCGACCAGGATTTCCACCCCCTGCCCCAGCCCGACGAGCGGCAGGAACGCCACCAGGTTGATGGTGAACGCCACGTTCGTGGCCGCCCCCTCCTGCTTGCTCATCACCCCGACCAGGAACACGAACGCCGTCCACGCGGTCATGTCCACCGCGTGCATCAGCCCGTTCGGCAGGCCGAACCGCAGCAGCCGGCGGGTGAGGGCCGGGTCGAACCGCCAGCCGGAGCGGGTGCGGAACTCGGCCTCGTACCGGCGGCGGAGCACCAGCGCCAGGCCGACCAGCAGCGACGCCACCGACCCGCACACGGTGGCGTACCCGGCGCCGGC
>CANJKY010000451.1 GCA_947474875.1 Gemmataceae bacterium | reverse complement strand
TTCTTCCGGACCCCCCCGCCCCCCGCCGCGCCCTGGGGCCGCGGCGACCCTCTCCCTCAAGGGGAGAGGGTGTGAAAACTACCGCCGCTCAGCCGGCCACCTTCTTCCGCAGGTACTCCAGCGCCTTCTCCATCACCGGGTCCTTGAAGTTCGGGTCCAATTTGACCGGCTCCGGCTGGTCCGGGTCGACCTTGGCCGGCTTCTTCGGCGGGTCGGCCGGCTTGTCCGGGGCGGGTTTGTCCGCGGCCGGCTTCGCCCCGCCGTTCCCCTTCGGCCGGATCCGCTCCGCCTCCCGCTGGTGCAGGATGGTCTGCACGATCTGCTCGGGGGTCATCTTCACCTCCAGCCCGGCGTCCGGCCGCACCCCCCAGTCGTCCGTCTCCTTCGACTCCGGCCAGCGGTGGATGTTCTTCCCGTTCGGGGTGAGCCACCGCTCGGTGGTCAGCTTGAGCGCGGTCTTGCCGTCCGGCGAGTCGAACGACTTCTGCACGCTCCCCTTGCCGTAGGTCCGCTCGCCGACGATCACCGCCCGGCCGTTATCCTGTAGGGCGGCGGCCACGATCTCCGCAGCGCTCGCGCTCGCCCGGTTCACCAGCACCGCCATCGGCATCCGCTCGGCCGACTCCCACACCGTGCCGTCGGCCTTCGCCTGCTCGTCCCGCCCGGTGTCGTGCCGGTCGCGGGTGCGGACGATGTACCCGCCGCCCAGGAACAGGTCGCCGATCTCGATCGACTGCCGCAGCAGCCCGCCCGGGTTCCCCCGCATGTCCAGGATGAGGGCCTTCGCCCCGGCCGCCTCCGCCTCCTGTAGCGCCGCCTTCACCTCCCGCCCGGCCGTCTCGCTGAACTCGGACAGGCGGATGTACGCGATCTTGTTCGCCTCGTCCGCCAGGTAGGTCCACCTGGTCGGGTCGTCGGCCCGGCGGGCGAACCCCTTCACCGGGTGCGTCTGGATGAGCGCCCGCGTCACGGTCACGTCGAACGTGCTGCCGGCGGACGGGCGGAGGATGGTCAGCCGCACCGCCGTGCCCGGCTCGCCCTTGATGTGCGTCCGCGCCTCCTCGAACCGCATGCCGTCCGTCTCCTTGCCGTCGATCTTCAGAATCAGGTCGTCCGCCTGCAGGCCGGCTTCGAGCGCCGGGCTGTCCGGCATGGGCGAGTCCACTTTCAGCACCCCGGTCTTCGGGTCCACCCCGAGGTACGCCCCGATGCCGGCGAACACCCCCTTGTTGTCGGCGGCGAACTGCTTCAGCCGCTCCTCGTTGAAGTACTCGGAGTACGGGTCCAGCTTCTGCAGCCCGCCGTTGATCATGTCCTCCACCAGCTGCTGCTTCTCCTTCGGGGTCAGCTCGCGGTAGAAGTTCTTCTCCACGTCGGCCAGCACGTCCACGATGGTGCGGACCTGCTTGTAATGCGGCTCCGGCGGCGGGGCGGTGGCCGCCAGCACGGCGGCGAACACCACCAGGGCGGGCACGGTGATCAGCCAGGCCAGGTTCCGCTGCGACATGCCCACTCCCGTTCAGGCGGCCGGAATAACCGGCACAGGTTCACACCCCGGCGGCGGCCGGATGTGCGGATTGTACCCGTCGCGCCCGAAACGCGGGAGCCGAAGCCGGCGGCTGCGGGCGGGTTGTCAATTTTACATCAAGCGGCTTTGCCCGGTCGGGCGGCGCGGGTAGTTTCCCTGCACGCGGCGCAGTTTGCCCAACCGGGCAACCTTCCCGACCCGTCCGCGTCGCCGAGGACCGCCGAGATGTACACCCTGGTGTTGATGTCCGCGTTAACCACCGCCCCGGACACCCCGCAGTTCAACGGGTTCTTCCGCGACCTGTTCAGCAGCGGGTGCAACGGCAACAGCTGCCACTCCAGTTGCCACGGCAGTTGCCACGGCAGCATCTTCGGCATCCGCGACTACTTCCGCTCGCTCGGCTGCCGCGGGTCGTGCATGGGCACCTGTCACGGGTCCGGGTCCGGCACCTGTCACGGGTCCGGTTCCGGTACCTGCCACGGGTCCGGCACTTGCCACGGGTCCGGGTCCGGCACCTGCCACGGGTGCAACGGCGGGTGCAACGGCAGCCGCGACCGCGGCATGGCCTCCGGCTGCACCGGATGCTTCGGCGGCGGGTGCAACGGCGGGTACGCGATGGCCCCGGCGTCGTGCTGCGGCACGGTCACCTACGGCCAGTGCTTCGGGTCGATGCCGATGGGCGGGTACAACCCCGGCCAGCCGATGATGCCGGGCGGCGGGTACGCCCAACCGCAGGTGGTGGACTACAGCGGCCTGCCGGCGCCCGCCGCCGGGTGCAACTGCGACACCCTGGCCGTCGCCCCGACCGTCTCCGCGCCGATGCTGGGGATGAGCGGCGGTGAGATCGACTACCCGACCATCACTTCGCCGAACGTGCCGATGGCCCCGCCGCGGAGCATGCCCGGCGTCGAGGTGGAGCGGGAGAAGGTGGGCACCACCCGCCGGTACAAGGAGCCGCTGACCCAGCCGGAGGACGACACCCGCGGGAACGTGCTGGTGCGGCTGCCGGCCGACGCCAAGCTGTTCGTCGAGGGCCGCCCGCTGAGCGTGACCAACGGCACCCGCCAGTTCGTCACCCCGCCGCTGCCGGCCGACCGCGACGCCCTGTACGCGTTCAAGATGGAGTACCCGCTCAACGGGGACACGCACGCGGTGACCAAGACGGTGCGGGTGCGGGCCGGGCAGACGACGACGGTCGAGTTCGCCGACCCGCGGGCGGGGGAGAAGATCGTCGGGACCGCCCCGACCGTGCCCACCCTGCCGGCCGTGCCGACGGTTCCGAGTACGGACCGCCCGGCCCCCGCGACCACTGCCGCCAACGCCCTGGCCACCGGCAAGCCGGCCGCGGCCGGCGAGGCGCCGACGGTGCAGCCGCCGTTCCCGCAGGACCGGGCGAAGCTGACCGTCCACCTGCCGCCGGGGGCGACGCTGTTCGTGAACGGGGCGAAGAACGAGCGGAAGGAACTGGTGCGGGAGTTCGTCACCCCGAAGCTGGCGGCCGGCAAGGCGTACCAGTACACGATGAAGATCGAGCAGACGCGGAACGGGCTGCCGGAGACCCAGGAGCAGGTGGTGGACTTCCGCCCCGGCGACGTGCTGACGGTGGACTTCACCAAGCTGCCGACCAACCAGCAAGCCAGCCGGTGAATATCGGAGCAGGCGAGCCGTGCCCCGTGAGGGGCCGGGTGTTCACAGCACCCGGCCGCTCCTCGCGCAGTTCAGCCAACACTCCCCGATCAAACGTACTGGAACGGGTCGTTCGGGTCATCGACCCATTTCCCCAGGGGCAACCGCAGGATGCCGCCGATACCGACCTGCTTGCAGCCCGAGGTGTTCAGGGTTCCCCCCGTATCTATGACCACCGACCAGAACGCCCCGCCGACGGTGTCCCAGTTGTCGGTGAACGACACGTTCTTCGCCGTCAACTCCGCCCCGACGATGTAGATTCCCCCACCTCCCCCCGTGTTCTCGCTCACTCCACAGCCCGTCAGCTCCAGGTTCCCTTCCCGCATGCAGATGGCGCCGCCCATCCCGCCCGCCTCGTTCGCGGCGATCACCGCGTTCGTGAGCGTGGAGATGCCGTCCCATGTCTTGAAGAAGATGGCCCCGCCGTCGTTGCCCGCAATGTTCCGCGCGAAGTACACGTCCGGGTTGGCCAGCGCGAGCGGCATGTCCTTCCGGTTAATGGTCCCGTTGACCACGTCGATGGCCCCGCCGTTCCAGCCGGCCTTATTGTCCCAGAACCACGCCCGCTAGAGGAACAGGTTGCCCCCACCGTCGATCGCCCCGCCGTCTTGCGCCGCCTCGTTCTTCTCGAAGAAGCACCGCGGGCCATCCTTGACGGGCGGGTACCACCCCATGTAGTTGCCGTCCACCGTCAGCGTGGCGTTCGGGCCGACGTAGATCGCACCCCCGTGCTGCGTGGCCTTGTTCTCCAGGAACTGACAGCTCACCGCTGTCAGGTTGTCGGTGTCGATGCGGATGGCCCCGCCCATGTCGGCGGTGCAGTTGTCGAAGATGATGCCCCCGACCATCGACTCGTGGGGGAGTTCCTGACCGAAGATGCCCGTCTTCGGCGCGGTGTGAGTGAACCGGAACGGCCTTACGCCCGTGATCGTCACCGTCTGCGTGGCCAGGGTGGACCCGCGGATGAACACCTCCTCCGTAATCTCCAGGGTGGCCGTCGAGCCGAACGTCGGGTTGTCCAACGTCGGCGGCTGCGGCGGTCCGCCTGGGGGTGGAGGAGGGGAAACCACAATGTGGATCTCGTCGTAGCCTGGGTTGGCGTTCGCTTGGGCGACGGCCCACGGCAGGGAGTTCTCGACTGTAGCATTCCAGGCGAGTTGATACACCGGGTAGATTTCCGGCGTATCGCGGCGCTCTAACTGGA
>CANJKY010000450.1 GCA_947474875.1 Gemmataceae bacterium | reverse complement strand
CGCCGCCGCCGCCGCTGCTGGTGGCCGACGCCTGCGGGTTGTACACGTTGTTCTGCAGCACCTCGAACAGGATCTGGGCCATCTCGCTGGCGAACGCGTTCCGCAGGCGGATCACCTTGATGTCGTTCACCGCCCCGTTCGCCCCGGGCTCCACGTCCAGCAGCTCGATGAACGCGGCGATGTCCTTCTGGTCGGCCGGCCCGGCCTGCACCAGCACCGCGTTGTTCGCCGTGTCCACCGTCACCTGCAGGTTGTTCCCCTGGTCGGACGGGTACCGCAGGCGGAACAGGTTCAGGATCTGCTGCTGGACGATGGCCGCCGCCGCCCGCTTCAGCGGGTACCGCACCGGCTGCAGGACGGCCGTGTTCGGCTGGTCGAGCGTCTTGATCTGCGCGATGATCACCTCCTCGCTCGCCTTCGGCGCGCCGAGCAGGATGGCGTTCATCCGCGGGAGCGGGAACAGCACCACGTTCCCGAGCGCCTGGTTCTGCAGGTTGAACCCGC
The DNA here is from genome assembly GCA_947474875.1 of Gemmataceae bacterium. Classification (GTDB taxonomy): domain Bacteria; phylum Planctomycetota; class Planctomycetia; order Gemmatales; family Gemmataceae; genus JALHQU01. Next base: position 3,935 of record CANJKY010000450.1, on the reverse strand, counting down.
CGAACCCCAGCCCCTGCTGCTGGTTCCGCAGCGTCAGCCCGTTCCCCTGCACGGTCAGGCGGGCGAAGATCTGGGTCAGCTCGTTCACCGTCAGCGTGGAGTCGGCGTACTGGAGCGGCACGATCTTCAGCTCGACCTGCGACTCGCGCTTGAGGGTGGGCAGCAGCGCCTTGATGACGCCGATGATCCGCTGCAACTCCTCCTCGTTGCGGGCGCGGATGACCAGTTGGGTGCCGTCCGGCGACACGATCGCGGTCGTGTCCGGGTTGGGCGCGGTGATGACCGATTGGCCGCCCGGCTGGGCCGGCGGCCGCGGTTGACCGGCCGGCGGCTGGGTGCCGCCGGGCTGCGGTTGGGTGGCCTGGGCCTGGTACACCCCCGGCAGGGTCGCCGGCGCCGGGTCGGCCATCGGGTTCAGGTACAGCAGCCGCTGGGGCGGCGCGTCGTAGTGCGCCGCCAGCCGCACGTCGAACGGCCGCGGGCCGTGGTGCGAGTTGCTCGTCGGGGATCCTTCGTCCGGCTGTTCGGCTTCCGGGTCGAACAGGAGCGAAGGGGTCGAAGGGGCGTCCGTGCCCGCGTAGTCAAAAGGGCGGGGGCCTCCTCCGCCGCCGTCGTAATAGGCGGTGATCTCCGCGCTCCGCTGGGCGCGGCCGCCGCGGCCGCCGCCCATCCCGCCGCCGCGGTTGCCGCCACCGCCGCCCATCCCGCCGCCGCCGAAGTTGCCGCCGCCCATCCCGCCGCGGCCGCCGCCGCCGATGTTCCCCATCCCGCCGCCCATCCCGCCCACGCCGCGGCCGCCGCCGCCGAAGTTGCCGCCGCCGAAGTTGCCGGCCCCGCCGCGGCCGCCGCCGGGGAACCCGCCCCCGCCGCCGAACGGGTTGCCGCCGCCACCACCGCCGAACGGGTTGCCGCCGCCGAACCCGCCGCCGAACGGGTTCCCCCCCATCCCGCCGCCGAACGGGTTCTGCCCGCGGTTGCCGAACCCGCCCTGCTGGGAGGTCGGCTGTCGGCCGGCGAGGGTGTCCACCAGGTCACGCACCACCGACGGCGCCACCCCCTCCAGGTCCTTCGAGGTGAGGATGGCGGTCACGTCCCCGCTCTCCTTCGACGCCTTGTCCAGCTCGTCGCACAGCGCCTTCACCTCCAGGTAGATCGGCTCGGTGCAGTTCACCACCACCCAGTTGGTGTCGATGTCGTAGTCCACGCTCAGGGCGGCCGGCTGGGCGGCCTGCGGCTGCTGCGGCACGAACGGGTTGAACGCCTGCTGCCCGCCCCCGCCCCGCTGGTTGCGGCCGGTGTAGTTGGCGAACACGTTCCGGATGGTCACCACCATCTCGGACGCCTTCGAGTGCTTCAGCTTGATCACCCACGTCTTGGACACGCCCCCTTCCGGCGGCTCGTCGCTGTTGATCGCCTTGGCCAGCAGGTGCTTGATGGTGACCAGGTCGGTCTCGCTCGCCTTCACCACGATGAGCGAGTTGCTCGTCTTCTCGGCCACCACCCGCACCCGCCCCTTGGTCGGGTCGGTCGGGGCGGACGCGCCGGCCCCGCTCAGTTGCCCGAGCAGGGCGATCGGGTTCAGGTTGAACCCGCCCCGCCCGCCCTGCGGCTGGCTGGTGCTGTTCGCCGGCGGGCCGTTGAACACCTCGGTGATCACCTTGGCCGCGTCCTCGGCGGACACGTTCTTCAGCGGGATCACCTCGTACCGCTCGGTCGCCTTGTTCGCCTTCGCCGTGGTGTACACGGCCATCAGCTCGTAGGCGAGCTGCACCGCCTTCGGGTCGTCGCCGGTGATGATGATCTTGTCGCCGACCACGGTGAACACCACGTCCGGCTTCTTCTCCGGGTCGGCCAGGGCCGGCCCGCCGGGCTGCTGGTAGCTCGCCTTCAGCACCCGGTTCGGGCTGAGCTGCGAGGGGGCGGCCGCCCCCGGCCCCATCGGTTGGCCGCCCGGGTTCATCGGCTTGTCCGCCGGCGGCCGCTTCTTCGGCGGCGGGGCGTTCGGGTCCACCACCACCGGGTTCTTACCCATCTTCTTCATCATCTCGGCCAGGTGTTCGGCCAAGGCGCCGGCGTTCGCGTTCGGGATGGTCACTTCCCGGTAGTTCGGGTTGCCCGGTAGCCCGCCGCCGCCGGGCAGCGCCGGCCCGGTCACCTGCCGGATGTAGTCCTCGGCCTGCTTGATGATGTCCGGGCTGCCGCGGAGGATGATGCCCGGCTCGCCGTCCGGCCGCGCGTCGGCCACCAGCCCGTTGGCCACCGCCGTCTTCACGTTCGACGCCAGGGTGCTGGTCATGGTGGCGTCGTACACCGCCGGCAGGGCGACGATCTTCGTCTCCACGCTGGCGGTGGCGGCCGGCGGGCTCTTGAAGAACTCGGCGATCTCCAGGTGGTCGGCGTTGTACCCGTACACGTTCAGTTCGTTCGTGCCGACGGCCAGCACCTTCAGGCTCGACCCCTTGAACCGCGGGTCTTCCATCAGCAGCTTGCCCATCGCCTCGGCGGTGCCGGATTTGACGGTGTACGGCACCCACTTCGGTTCCCCGCCGCTCGGCCGCGGCTCGTCGCCGGGCGCCCCCTTGTCGATCTCCTTCACCAGCTCCTTGGCCGCGTTGATCTTGTCCACCGGGCCGGTCATGGTGAGCGAGTTCTGCTTGTCGTCCACCGTGATGTTCACGCTGCGGAACCGGCGGGCGTCCGGCCGGGTCTGCTGCTGGGCGGTCATGCCCCCCCGCCAGTCGCCGCCGCCAAACTGGTTGAACTGGGGCATGGCCCCGGCCGACCCGGTGGTCACGTCGGTGGTGTTGTCCTTGAGCAGCCCGCGGAGCGTCTCGGCGACGAAGCTGGCCCGCTTGTACTGGCACTTGTGGTAGAACTGGTCGCCCTTGTCCTTGACGATGTCCTGTACCAGGTTGTACACCGACCGCACGTTCGCCGCCTTGTCCAGCACCAGCAGCTTGTCCGTGCCGAACGCGCTCACCACCCCGAACGGGCTGAGCAGTTGGCCCACCTGCGGCCGCACCTCGTCCGCCTGCAGGCTGACCAGCGGCATGATCATCTGCACGATCTCGGTCTTGCCCCGCTTGAACAGCTCCTCGGCCGTCACCGTCTGCACGTGCTGCTTGTAGTCCTTGGCGATGTTCACGTCCGCCGGCACGGTGCTGAACGACACCGATTTGCGGAGGATGACGAACTTGTCCAGCTCCAGCCGCTCGTTCAGCAGGTCGATCAGCTCGCCGAGCGTGTACTTCTTGCCCGCCGGCGGCTTGAGCGTGACGCTCCCGGTCGGCTTGTCCTTGGTGATGTACATCAGCCCGGTTTCTTTCTCCAACTGCTCGAACACCTTGCTCCACTCGGTGTTGTCGTACTTGACGTCGTACAGCTTCTCCGTCTTGGCGTCGGCCGGCTCGGGCTTCTTCTCCCCGGCCGGCATCGGCATCGGGGCGGCCTTGGGCGGGTCCGCTGGGGTGGCCGGCGGCTGGGCGACCACGCCGGCGCCGACGCCGGCGGCGACCACCACCGGCAGCCAGCGGCGGAGCGTGGACCACGGCGACGACGTGCGAACCGACCCGGAGTGGCGCGGAGCCATGCTATTCCCCCCAATGGAACCGGTGCGCGTGTTGGCGGTCCCCACGGCCGGTAGCCCGGCCGACGCCCACGACCCGATCCCGAGACTGTTCCGCGAAATCGGCGGGGTAATACCTTCAGGATAAACCCACGGCAACCGGAATTGGTGAACCGAACGGAATTTTTAATGCTTTCGGAGGTTCGCCAAGTTACCGGGCCGGGTCGAGCAGCGGGATCCTACGCGAGCGGCCGGGTCGACCCCGACCGCCTGAACCGGCCGGGCTCAACCCGGCCGCTCGCCGGTTCGTCCATCTTCCGTGGCACCAATGCTCTGGTTGACACTCCCGAGCGGGGGGCGTTAGCCCCCT
>CANJKY010000449.1 GCA_947474875.1 Gemmataceae bacterium | reverse complement strand
GCCGGCTACTTTACCGCCGCGGCATGCTGCGGATGGCGTCGGCCAGGTTCACCGGCTTGGCCGAGCGGATCTCGGCCGGGCGGCGGAACAGGTTGTCGTACAGCTCCTGGGTCATCCGCTCGTTCACCACGATCTGCCCGAGCTGAAGGTCCATTTTCACCTTCTGCTGCGGCCACTCCAGAGTCACCTCGGTCGGCACCTTCACCACCGCCGAGCCGCCGCTCACCGGGTCGGTGCCCACGGTCTTCTCCGCCACCTTCGTGACGGTGGCCGACGCGATCGTCCGGTTGCCGTCCGGCGACAGCACCACGTGCCGCCGCACCTGTGGGGCGGCGGTGCCGGACATGTCGCTGGCGGCGAACTCCGTCACCTTCAACACCTGATCGCCGTTGGCCGTGACATCCGGGTACTTCAGGTACACCGCCCCGCGGGCGGCATCCGCCTGCACCTCGTACCGCCGGGTCGGGTCGTACTCGGCCATGCCGAGCGACTGCAGCACCCACGCCGGCTCGAACTTGACCGGCAGCGCGTCCTGGTACTTGGGGAAGTCGGCGTGCGAGCAGAACGTGTACTGCGGGTCGGACGGCTTCACGTACATCCACAGTTCCTGGGCGTTCGACCCGACGTCGAGCTGCGTACCCATCGCCACCAGCCCGGCCTTCATGCGGAAGTTGTTCGGCTTGCCGCACACCACCATACCGTTGTTCAGCCCGGGCACCGACTGGCCGGGCATGGACACGCTCAGGTTCAGGTCGTTGTACCGCACCGTCTGCACGTACCCGGCCTGGCGGTTCAAGTACGCCACGTAGTCGGCCGCCGGCCGCACCTCGGCCGGGGTGGAGCGCTTCGGCGTGGGCGTGTCGGTTTTCGTGCCACCGGACGACTTGATCCAGTTGCACCCGACCGGGAACAGGGTCGCCGTCGCGAGCAGGAGTCCGACGCCGCGTCGCATGACAAAGCCCTCGGAGGCCACCGCCGTCACTCCCACCCCAGCACCCGGAACACCTCGTCCTGTACACCAGCCGTCTGCTCGTCGGTCAGCCGCGGGTCCACCACCTGCACCCGGCTGCCGGTGCGGGCGTCCCGCAGCACCAGCACCTCGGCCCCGTCCGCCGCCCTCTTCGCGTCCTCGAACTTCAGCTTCTTCCGCCGCATGAGCAGCAGGGCGAGGACGTACCGGAAGTTCAGCTTGTCCGGCTCGGTCGCCGTCGCCAGGTGGTCGAAGCAGTCGAACAGCAGGGCGTCGTTCACCACCGGCTTCTGCCGGCGGTCGTCGGCCGGCACCCGGCCGGCCCAGTACGCCACCGCCCCGGCCGGCGGGCCGGCCCACGCCTCGGCCGCGTAGTCGCGGCGGGTCAGCTTGCCGCCCTCGTCGACCAGCACGCCGAACGCCCGTTCGCCGGGCTTCAGTTCCCGCCCGGTGGCGGCGCAGGTGCGGGTGGCGGGCTGGACGTCGTAGTCGGTCATCCGTGATCCGGCGTCGGTGTAGTGAATCCTACCCCCCGCTTCCGTCCGCGGGCAAACCGGCGGCGGGCCGGGTGTGCCGGCCGTGCGGGTGGGGCGGCGGGGAGTTTGGCGGGCGTAGCGGTCGGCGGGGTCGCACCGCTACTTCAGCAGCTTGTCCACCTCCTGCTTCACCAGGTAGCCGACCTCCGGGCCGACCCCCGCGTCGAACGCCCACCGCAGCAGACCCTTCTGATCGGACACGAAGAACTGCGGGTACGACTCGACGGCGTAGGCCGCCCGCACCTCGCCGCCGTCGAACACCGGCACCGTCAATTTCAACGTGGCCCGCTGCTCGGCCGCCCGCGTCGGCTTGCCGACGGCCAGAGGCACGACGGCCACGGCGTCGGCGTACTGGCGGTGCAGCGCCTCGCAAATCGCCAGCGTCTCGACACTCGTCACCGACCCCGGCTTGTAGAAGACCACCACCACCGGCTTGCCGAGGTGGGCGGACAGGCGGGTGCGGCCGGTCGGCTTGGTCACGTCCGCGGCGGTGAAGTCCGGGGCCGGTTTGCCGGCCCGCGGCGGCTCCTGCTCGACCGGGGTGATGACGATCTTCGACACCACCGGCGGGGCGGCGGTGGTGTCGTACCGCCGGCGGACGGCTTCGATGGCCGGGCGGAACGGGGTGGCGGTGCCGCGGTCGTCCAGGTAGCGGTCGAGTTCGGCCCGCCGGGACCGCAGTTCGTCCGCCCGCAGCCGGACCGACGCCGCGTGCTCGGCGGCGAACGCCCACGCCGCCTCCACCTCCGCGCGGACGGCGGTGTACTTCGACCCGGAGTGCCGGTTCGCCGGTTGCAACTCGTACCGCACGGTCACGCTGCCCACCCGGTCCCGCCCCTCCCGCCGGACGAACGTCCGCTCGACGGCGGACGCGAACCCGTCGGCCGCGGCCAGCACCACCGCGTCCGTCCGCTTCCACCCGTGCCGGGTCGTCTCGGGCAGGTCGTACCCGTCGGTCTGCTGAACGGCGGACAACTCGGCGCACCGCCGGCCGTTCCACACCGTCTCCCCGCCGGCCGTCCACACTAGCGGCGGGCGGCCCGGTTCGGCCGCGTCCCAGGTGCCGCCGAGTTTGGCCGGGCCGAGCGGGAGCGGGACGAACGCCCCGAGTTCGACCGTCGGCGGGGCGTCGGTCGAAGGCGGGAGCGGGTCGGTGGTGGGGGTGCGGGCGTCGAGGGCGAGCGGCGGGGTGGTGCCCTTCGGGGCGAGCACCTTCACCCGCCCGCGGTCGCTCACGCGGATCAGTTCCAGCCGGACGATCGGGGCCGGCTTCTCCCGCCGGGCGTCGGACCCGGCGGCGGCGACCATCGCGGTCTGGACGAGCGGGTCGTCGAGCGGCTGCACGGTGGTCATCACCCCGCAGTCCGTGCCGCCGGCGTGAACGTCGAGCACGAACACCCGCACGTCGAGCTGGTACTTCTTCTTGAACCGGTTGTCGAACCGCTCGCCGGTCTCCTCGACCGTGCCCGCGTACACCAGCTCGTCGCCGCGGGCCAGCCGCGGGCCACTCAGCGTGACCGGCTCGGCCCCGGCGAGCAGGGCGGCGGACAGGACGACGAACCCGACGGACATCCGTGCCCTCCGGACCGGCGCGACGGCGCGAACGGCGGACTATAGCGAACCCGCGGGGGCACGCAACGCCAACCGGCGCGGTACAATCGCTCTGGCCTCGCCCCTCCTCTCTCGGGGTCCGTAAATGTCCCTCTCCCCCGACCGCCGCTCGTTCCTCCAGTGTTCCGCAATTGGCGCCGTCGCCGGAGGCGCCGCCTTCCTCGCCAACCTGCCGGCCGTGTCCGCTGCGGACGCGAAGGTCGATCCGAATCTCGTTCGCCTCAACACCGACATCGAGCCGCTCGTCCGCCTGGTCGAAGACACCCCGCGGGACAAACTACTCGAAGAGGTCGGTGCCCGCATCAAAACCGGCTTGCCGTACCGCGACGTGCTGGCCGCCCTGCTGCTGGCCGGGGTGCGGAACATCCGCCCGCGGCCGAACGTCGGGTTCAAGTTCCACGCCGTGCTGGTGGTGAACTCGGCGCACCAGGCGGCGCTCGCCGGGCCGGACCAGGAGCGCTGGCTGCCGCTGTTCTGGGCGCTGGACAACTTCAAGAACAGCCAGGCGCAGAACGAGAAGGAGAGCGGCTGGCGGATGAAGCCGGTGGACGAGCTGAGGGTGCCGCCCGCCCGCAAGGCCGAGGCCGAGTTCGTGGCGGCGATGACGGACTGGGACGAGGATAAGGCGGACGCGGCGGCGGCGGCCGTCGCCCGGCACCTGCCGGCCAACCGGGCGTTCGACCTGTTCGCCCGGTTCGGCGGGCGGGACTACCGCGACATCGGGCACAAGATCATCTACGTGGCGAACGCCTTCCGCACCCTCCAGGTGATCGGCTGGCACCACGCCGAGCCGGTGCTGCGGTCGCTGGCGTTCGCCATCCTGAAGCGGGACGGCGACGGCAAACCGGACGGCTCTGCCGTGGCCGACCGGGTGGGCATCCGCAACGCGGAGCTAGCGGCCAAGCTGCCGGCCGACTGGAACGCCGGCAAGCCGGACCCGGCCGCCACCGACGACCTGCTGGCGGCCCTCCGCACCGGCAGCGATTCGGACGTGAGCGACAAGGTGGTATCGCTGCTCGGCAAGGAGTCGCCGCAGTCCGTGTGGGACGCGGTATTCGCCGGAGCCGGGGAACTGCTGATGCGGCAGCCGGGCATCGTCGGCCTGCACACGCTCACCACCGCCAACGCCCTGCATTACGCCTACACCGCCGCTGGCGACGAGCCGACGCGGAAGCTGATGCTGCTTCAGGCGGCGGCGTTCCTGCCGCTGTTCCGCAACGCGATGGGCGACCGCGGCAAGGTGGCCGACACGCGGATCGACCGACTGCAAGCCGCGGACGAGAACAAGAAGCTCACGGTGGAGGACGTGTTCGCCACGCTGAG
>CANJKY010000448.1 GCA_947474875.1 Gemmataceae bacterium | reverse complement strand
CGGGTCGCGGCGAAGATGAATCATCTTCGATCTCAGTTCGCCAGTTCGCCTCAAACCCCACCTCCGGCCGAACGAACCGTTCTATATCCCTGCAACCGGGCGGGCCGCCGCTTGACTCGCCGCGCCCCCCTGCGACAATGGGTTCGCCTAAAGTCGTAGGCCTGGCCCGACCGCTTCCCGGAGCGCCGATGTCCGTTCCCACGTCCCGCCGGTCGTCCCGCGAGTGGCTGCTACTGGTGGCCGCCGTGGTGGTGGTCGGGGTGGTGCTCGTGCCGCTGTGGCAGATCACCGGCACGGCCGAGGCCCGCGCCCAGTTCCTCGCCCGGTGGACGCCGGAGCGGTTCGCCAAGCTGCTAATCGGCCCGGAACAGGCCGCCTGCTACGTGTGCTTCGTGTGGGCCGGGCTGATCCTGATGGAGCGGTTCGGCGAGGTGCGGCGGCAGCGGCAGGCGTTCGCCTACGAGCTGCTGCCGACCGACGAGGGCGCCCGCATCCTGCCCGAGGACGCCCGCCCGCTCTCCCGCAAAGTCGACCAGACCATCTCCCGCCGCGGGCCGTCCATCCTGGCGAACATGATCCGCCTGGGGCTGAACAAGTACGCGGTGAGCAAGGCCGGGCCGGACGTGGCCGAGGTGGTGCGGAACCAGGCGGAGGTGGAGGGGTCGCGGTTCGTGGCCACCATGAACACGGTCAACTACCTGGCGTGGGCCATCCCGGCGGTCGGGTTCGTGGGCACCGTGCGGGGGCTGGCCGGCGCGCTCATGACCCCGGCCCGCCCGGACCTGGCCGAGAACCTGCCGCCCGACCAGTACATCACCCAGTACACCCAGTACACGAACACGTTCCTCGACCAGGTGACCGGGTACCTGGGCACGGCGTTCGACTGCACCCTGATCGCGCTGGTGCTGAGTCTGGTGCTCATGTACGTCCTGCACAGCGTGCAGAAGGCGGAGGAGACGCTGGTGATCGACTGCCAGGACTACTGCCAGGAGCACCTGCTGTTGCGGCTGTACGACCCGCACCCGGCGGGCGAGTTGGCGACGCGGTAGACCCGTAGGGTGGGCCTGCGGCCCACCGTCCCGGTGCGGTGGGCCACAGGCCCACCCTACTCACGAGACCCCATGTTCCGCCGCACCGCCCGCAAGCCGGCCGACGCCCCCGCCGACCGGTTCCGGCTGGTCGGGGTGGACCTGACCGCCACCCGCCTGCGGGCGGTGTCCGTCGGCACCGGCCACCTGCGGCCGCTACTGCTCGACGGGCCGAACGAAGACCTGCCGCTGTTCGTCACCCTCGACCGCCGCGAGGCGGATCTGGGGCACGCCGGGCTGGCCGTGTGCCGGCTCACCCCGCACGCCGTCTGCTCCAACTTCCTGCCCCTGCTCGGCACCCCGCACGAGTGGCGGGGCGACCGCCGGTCGCACACCCCGGAGTCGGCCCTGGCCGAGTGCCTGGGCCGGCTGCAAGCCCCGATCACCGCCGAAACCGACGCCGCCGGGCTAACCGTGCCGCCATACCTCAGCCTGCAACAGGTACGGGTGGTGCTGGAGAAGGCAGCCGCCGCCCGCCTGCCACTCCGCGGGTCGGCCGTCGCCCCGCTCGCCATCGTCGCCCACCGCGTCGGGTCGGTCGGGGCCGGGCCGAAAGGGGCCGAGCCGGCGGTGCTGGTGATCGACGTGGACGAGTTCGCCCTCACCGCCGCGCTGGTGGCGGTGGGCACCGAGGACACGCGGGTGATCGACAAGACGGCGGTGCCGAAGGCGTCGCTGCGGGCGTGGAAGGACCGGCTGATCGACGGGCTGGCGGACAAGTGCGTGCGGGCGTGCCGCCGCGACCCGCGGGACTCGGCCGTCGCCGAACAGGACCTGTTCCTGCAACTCGGGTCGCTGCTCGAAACCGCCAAGTCCGGGCACTCGTTCACCGTGTCCGTGCGGTCGGACCGCTGGTACCAGGACCTGACCGTCCACCCGGACGACCTGGAGGCGGTGTGCGGCGGGGTGAACCGGGTGGCGATCGACGGGCTGAAAGAGTTCCTGGGGAACGCCCCGCTGGACGCGCCGCCGCGGGCGGTGTGGCTGACCGCCACCGCCGGCCGGCTGCCGGGGCTGGCGGCGAAGATTGTGAAGCACTCGCCGGCGGAGACGAAAGTGAGCCTGCTGCCGGCGAACGCGGCGGCCGAGGCGGCGGCGGCGCTGGTGCCGCGGTGGCTGACCGGCAAGCTGCCCCGCACCCACCTGGACGTGGTGCTGCCGCACGCCGCCCCGATGGCGGCCGGCGGCCCGGCTGCCAGCATCGGCCGGGCGAACGGGTACGACCCGCGGGCGCTGCCGCGGAGGGCGGAGTAGAGATTCTTGGTGGCACAGGCTTCCAAGCCTGTGCTGAGAACCCACAGGCTTGGAAGCCTGTGCCACCGGTTCGAGAGGATCCCCGATGCGGACCCGGCACAAGCCGCCCACGCTGGTCAGCATGTGGATGCTGGACGTGTTCTGCTGCGCCCTCGGGTGCATGATCCTGCTGTTCGTGCTCACCGCCATCCAGTCGCAGTACGCGGCCATGCAGGCGAAGCTGCGGGCGGCATCCGCCGCCAAGACGATCGACGAACTCAAATCGGTTCAATCGCAACTGGCGTCCGCCCGCGACGACCTGGACCGCACGAAGAAGGCGTTCACCGCCGAGGTGGACGACCTGACCAGCAAGCTGGCCGCCACCACCGCCGACCTGACCGACAAGGAGAAGCAGCTCGTCCGCGCGAACGCCGACCTGACCGACACCAAGAAGTCGCTGGTGTCGGCCGTCGCCACATCCACCGCCCTGGAAGAGGAGATGCGGAAGAAGGAGAAGAAGGCGACCGATCTGGCCGCCGACCTGGCCAAGCTCCGCACCGCCGAGCAGACGCTTCAAAAACTACTTCGCCAGCAGGATCTGGTGTACGAGCAGTTGGAGTCGGCGAAGAAGAAGAGCGACGACCGGCTGACCGACCTGGACGCCAAGTTCCGGGCACTCCAGAAGGAGTCGGTCGAGCAGGCGGCCGCGCTGGCCACCGCCGGCAAGGTGGAGGACGACCTGACCACCGCCCGCGGCACCATCAAGGATCTGAAGAAGCAACTGGACGACGTGAACGCCAACATCATCGACCTGCAAGGGGAGAAGAAGAAGCTGGCGGACAAGTTCGACAAGCTGCGGATCGATTCGGACAGCCGGTTCGCCGGCATCGCCATGACCGGCAAGAGCGTGGTGTTCATGGTAGACATCTCCGGCAGCATGAAGCTGGTGGACGAGAAGACGCCGGACCCGAACAAGTGGCCGGGGGTGATCGAGACGGTCGGGCGGGTGATGCGGAGCATCCCCGACCTGGAGCGGTTCCAGGTGATCGTGTTCAGCCGCTCGTCCCAGTTCCTGATCGGCAACGGGGAGTGGCAGGCGTACCGCGGGGAGGCGTCGGTGAAGGCGGTGACGGACGGGCTGAAGGACACCACCCCGGCCGGGGACACGAACATGTACGCCGGGTTCGAGCAGGCGTTCCGCCTGCGGGAGCGGGGGATGGACACCATCTACCTGTTCTCGGACGGGCTGCCGACCAGCGGGCAGGGCCTCACCGCGGAGCAGGACCGCACGCTGGCCGACGCCCAGCGGACGGACGTGCTGGTGAAGCACCTGCGGGCGACGCTGAAGGCGACGTGGAACCGGCCGGACAACGGCCGGCGGGTGAAGATCAACGCCGTCGGGTTCTTCTACGAGTCGCCGGAGGTGGGGGCGTTCCTGTGGGCGCTCGCCCGCGAGAACGACGGCAGCTTCGTCGGCATGAGCAAGCCGTGAGGCGGAAGGATCGCCAATGCGGAAGGACCTGCTGCGTCTGGCCGTCCGGGAACTGGCCCCCCTGTGGGTGCCCGGATTGCTGGTCGCCGTGTGCATAGGCTGGTGCGCGTTCGGCGCCGACATCCGGCAGTACCTGAATCGCAAGTCATTCGATCCCGCGGTCTGGAAGCAGGCGGAAGACTCTGACCGGTACGACCTCGGCTGGGACTTGTACCACGGCCGTCTCGACGGATTGACCCCGGCCGATTTGCAGGAACTGTTGGGTGAGCCGTCTGCGAAAGAGCCGGACGACACACATTGGTACTACCACCTGGGTGCGGAGAAGTACGAGTTCCAGATCGGTCCCGCAGCCGCCCTTCTGCATGTGGCGTTCGAGAACGGCCGAGTGGTCCGGGTGTATAAGTCGTTCAACTGATGGCGACGGCCGGCATGTGGCAACGACACCTGATTTCAGCCGCGGAGCGGCGTTCGCCGGTAGCCTGGGGTGCCGCGAGCGAAGCGAGCAAACCCCAGGAAAGGTCAGGAATAGGCCCAAGCCCCGGAGGGGCGCCCGACCAACACGTCGGGCGCCCCTCCGGGGCTTGTCTCTTTTGATCTTCGTGTCCTGGGGTTCGGTCGCGTCTGCGACGCTCCG
>CANJKY010000447.1 GCA_947474875.1 Gemmataceae bacterium | reverse complement strand
TACCGATCGGGCGAACACCCACCGCGGGCCGCGGCCGGACAGGTCCGGGTCGAGCACCTGCGGGGCGGGGCGGGGCGGCTGGCCCGGCACGGGCGGGATGTGCCCGCCGCCGCGGCGGTAGAAGAACAGCACCAGGCTCCAGGCGGCGGCCGCCGCGTACGCCGCCATCAGCACCACCATCGTCGGGTCGTCATCGATGGCCGCCGCCAGCCCCACCCCGGCCACCGCCACCCCGTGCATCGCCCACCAGTCGCCCACGTGCTTCGGCCGGAGCAGTTTGGCCGGGATGAGCACCATCAGCACCGGGGCGATGACCGGCAGCAGGGCGGTGGGCATGCCGATTTTGGCCAGCGGCCCGTCCCCGCGTGAGCGGGCGACGTGGTACACCACCCACAGGGCAGCGGCGATGCCGATGACCAGCCCGAGCAGGTTCGCCTTGCCCAGGCCGAGTTCGAACCGCCGGCCGGCCAGGAACGAGACGATCAGGAACAGCACCACCACCCCGGCGAACGCGCTCACCTCGGGCAGCAGTTCCCACTCGGCGTAGGCCAGGCAGCCGCACGCCGCGGTCAGGGTGAGGTACGTACTCAGCCGGAACCAGAAGTCGTTCGGCATCGGCCCCCCTCACCGGGCTCCCGCCCGCGGCGGAACGAACCACACCGGCGACACCCCCGGGTCGACCGCCGCCACGGCCAACCCCTTCGCCCGCAGTTCGCCCGCCACCGGCCCGTTCGCCCGGGTGCTCACCACCAACCGCAACGCCCGCTCGGTGCCGCGGAGCAGCTCGCCCGGGATCGGAGGGACCGACGTTGAGCCGGGGAGGTCGGCCAGCACATCGAACCCGGTCCGGACGAACCCCGGTGTGCTCGGCCCGCGGCGGGTGGCCCACCTGGGGCCGCCGGCGAGCAGGATCAGGCTGCCGGCCGAGTCGGCGTGCGCCCACCCCCAGGCCACCGACACCGCCAGGCTGAGCGCCCACTCCAGCCGGTCCGTAGCGGCCCGGTCGGGGGCGGACGGCACCCACGGGTCCAGGACGATGAGCAGGTCTTGCGGCGGCGAGCGGTCGTACTCGCGGACCATCAACTGGTCCCGCCGGGCGGACGTCCGCCAGTGTACGTCCCGCGGCGGGTCGCCGGGGCGGTACGCTCGCACCCCCCGCACGTCCCCGTCCGCGGTGGCCAGCCGGCGGTACGTCCGCCGGTGCAGGTCGGCCGGCCCCGCCGCCCGCACCAGCCAGCGGCGGAACGCCGGCACGTCCACCTGTCCGAGCGCCGGCAGCACCACCACCTCGCCCGCGGTGAGCAGCGGGCGGGTGAGCTCGACCAGCCCGAACGGGTAGCCGGACGCCGCCTCCACCGCCGGCACCGGGTACCGCCCGCGGCGGGCGAACTGGATCGGGCCGGCGAACTCCACCGCCCCGCCGCCGGGCAGGGTGGACACGAACCAGGTGCGGGGGAACCCGCCGACCGACTCCCGCACCGTGACCACCGCCCGGTCGGTCGAGGTGTTGCGGATTTCCCCCACCACCGTCGAGGTTTCACCGGCGAACTTGGGCGGCGGCGGGGTGCGGGTGGCCGACACCCGCAGCACCATCCGCCACGCCATCAGCAGGTTCACCAGCAGCAGGGCGAGCAGCAGGTAGGCGAGCAGGGAGATCAGGTTGATCGCCTTGAACCAGCCGACGAATCCGATCAGCAGCACCACCCCGAGCCACAGGGCGAACTCTTTGGTCCACACGAACCGGATGCGGCCGGTCATACCGGCACCCGCGTCTTGGCGACGATGTCCGCCACCACCGCCTCGGCGTTGCTCCGCCCGCTCGCGTCGTACCCCTTGGTCAGCACCCGGTGGGCGAGCACCGGCACCGCCAGCCCCTTCACGTCGTCCGGGGTGGCGTACTTCCGGCCGGCGATCAGCGCCGCCGCCTGCGCCGCCCGGTAGTACGCCAGCGCCGCCCGCGTGCTCACCCCCAGGTGGACGTCCGGGTGGGCGCGGGTGGCCTCGACCAGGTCGATGATGTACTCGGCCACCGGCGGCTCGACGGTCACGGTCCGCACCACCATCTGCAACGCCACGATCTCGGCCGGGCTGAGTACCGGCTTGAGCTGGTCCACCGGCTCGCCGGCCCGGTGTTGCGACAGAATCTTCCGCTCCGCCGCCCGGTCCGGGTAGCCGATCTTCACCTTCATCAGGAACCGGTCGAGCTGGCTCTCCGGCAGCGGGTAGGTGCCCTCGAACTCGTACGGGTTCTGCGTCGCCAGCACCAGGAACGGCGGGCCGAGCGGGCGGCTCACCCCGTCCGTGGTCACCTGCCGCTCGCTCATCGCCTCCAGCAGCGCGCTCTGGGTGCGGGGGGTGGCGCGGTTGATCTCGTCGGCCACGATCACCTGGGCGAACACCGGGCCGGGCACGAACTCGAACGCCCCGGTGTGCTGGCGGTACACGCTGGTGCCGATCAGGTCGCTGGGCAGCAGGTCCGGGGTGAACTGGATGCGGCTGAACTTGCAGTTGAGCGACCGGGCGATGGCCTTGGCGAGCAGCGTCTTGCCCACCCCCGGCACGTCCTCCAGCAGCAGGTGGCCGTCGGCCAGCAGGGCCAGCACCGCGTACCGGATCACCTCCGGCTTGCCCAGGAACACCCCTGCCACGTTCTCTTCCAGGGTGTTGAGCAACCGGCTCAGGTCGGCCGGCGGCATCGGCTCGGGGGTGGGCAGGAGGGTGGCGTGACCGCCCGGCGGGGCGGAGAGCGGTGGGGTCATCGGGGGCCGCTGGGGCGGGACTGTACGCGGTTGTTATAGGTGGCGGCGAGTCGCCACCGGTCCAGAACTGTACGCCGCCGGCCGGCCGGGCGTTCGCCTACGCTGCTACCACCGAACCCCCGCCGCTGGTATGCTCTACCCCCACCCACATCATCGCCGGGGCCCGCCGATGGCGAAATCTCCGATCTCCACCCCGGCCTGCCGACACCCCGACGAGTTCGGGCTGCTGGCGGCGGTGCTGGCGAACCCGGCGGACGACCTGCCGAAGCTGGTGTACGCCGACTGGCTGGACGAGCGGGCCGACCCGCGGGGCCAGTTCGTGCGGCAGTGGCTGGGGTGGCGGAAGACCGGGGGCAAACTGCCGAAACCGCCGACGGGGGTGGTGAAGGCGTGGCTTGGCTTGATCGGGTACGACCTGGACCGGGCGCTCGCCGGGCTGGACGAGATGCCGAAGTGGGCGGGCAAGATTCGCGGGGCGGTGAAGCCGTGCCTGGACGTGAAGACGAAGCGGGCGAAGGCGGACAAGGACATCCCGGTCGGGGTGAGCAAGGTGGGCGGGTGCCCGGATTTGCCCGCCGGCACCGACTGGCCGACGAACGACGACCACCCGATTGCGTTCCTCGCCCAGTGGAACCTGGCCGAACTCGCCGGCAGTCCGGCTGCCTCGCCGCTCCCGCGATCCGGTCTGCTGTCGTTCTTCGTCGATCTCCAGCCGTACATCGACGACGAGTACGACGACGACCCGCCCGGACTGGTGCTGTATACGCCGGACACCGGTGGGCTGACGCGGCTGAAGATGCCCAAGGACCTGCCGAAGGAGTGCCGCCTGAAGCCGTGCCGGGTGACGTTCACCGAACGCGGGACGGTGCTGGGGATCGATACGGTGGCGCTGAAGCAGGCGAGGGTAATGCGTGAAGAGGATCAGGAAGCGTATGCCGAGTTCTTTTCTGATGTGCTGGAAGACGGGGTCGTGCCGATCAAAGGCCCACACCAGATTCTTGGAAACTACCAGCCGATTCAGGAAGACCCAGTCCAGTTCAAGAAAGAGAAAGACTGGCTATTACTGTCACAGTTCAATCGGGACACGGCATGCGGTCTCGAAGTGGGTGACGGCGGGGCGTTCTACTTCTTCATCCGCCGCGAACACTTGGTCGCGGCCAGGTTCGACAGGGTGTTCATGGAGTTGCAAATGGGATGACCCCGGCCGCTCGCCAAACTCACTCCGCGTCGTCCCCGTCATCGGCGCCGGCCGGTTCCAGGTTGTACTTGCGGATCATCTTCCGCACGGTGGCGCGGGCCAACCCCAGCCAGCGGGCGGCCACCAGCCTGTTACCACCGAGCCGGTCCAGCACCTCGCCGAGCACTGCCGGTTCGATCTCATCCAGCAGCTTCTGGTGCAGCTCGGCCGGCTCGTCCGCGGCGTCAGCGATCTGCTGCCGCACCCAGTCGCGGACCACGCCGGCCAGCTTGTCCCGCAGGGTGGCGGTGCCGGCCACGGCCGACGGCGGGGGCAGGTGCTCCGGGCGGATCGGCCCGCCGCGGGCCTGGATGGCGGCGTGTTCGAGCGCGTTCTTCAGCTCGCGGACGTTGCCCGGCCACGTCCGCCGCCTCAGTTCGATCAGCGTGTCATCGGGCAGTGACACCGGGGTGGCAGTGAACGTGCGGAGGGCGTGGTCGGCCAGCGGCGGGATGTCGTCCGGCCGGTCGCGGAGCG
>CANJKY010000446.1 GCA_947474875.1 Gemmataceae bacterium | reverse complement strand
GAACTTCTTGTACTTCTTGGCGTCGTTCATCGCCAGTTGCGCCTCGGCGATCTGCTTGCCCGCGCCATCGGTGCCGGGGTTGCCGCACCCGGTGGCCAGCACGAACTTCGCCGTCGGTGCGTCGTAGTCTTTCCGCAAGCTTTCGATCAGCCGCTCCAGGTTCTCCTCGTACTTGCTCGCGTGGGCCTTGTTGCCGGTGTCCTTGTGCCCCTGCCACCAGACGAACCCGGTCACCTCGTACCCCTGATCCTTGTAACCGGGGTAGATGGTGGCGAGGGTCTTCAGCGCCGCCTTGGCGTTCGCCATGTCGTCGTCGTACTGCTTACCGGCGTACCAGTTCACCTGCCGTTTCGGCTGCCCCTCCACCCACCAGTCGGGGGTGCCCTTGTAGCCGGGGTAGACCTTCCCCTCGAAGGTGAACTCCTTGCTACCGGGCGGGAGCAAATCCCAACCGAGGCTGCGGTTGCCGATACACGACTTGAGCACCAGCACCGGCTCATCCAGTACGCTGCCCATCACGTACCCGAACCCGACCTCAGGGCCGATCGACTTGCCGTTGTTAGCGGTCGGGCTGAGCGGCGCGCCCTTCTTCACGCGGGCGTCGTAGTAGTAAACGTCCTTCCGCTCGGTCCACTTGTCGCCGTCCACCAGCCACGGGTACTTCCTCTCCGTCTTCGTCAGGTACGTCAGCGTGCCCTTCGCCGACTCGGGGCCGAGGTCGCCCATGCCGACCATGTTCGACTGGCCCATCAGGATGAACACCTTGACCGGCTTGCCGGCAGCACCTGGGTTGCCGTCCGGTTTCAGGTTCACATGGGGGGGCGTCCTCTGAGCGAAGGCGGAGCCGGTTAACGCGAGCAGCAATATGGCGGGGAGCGGGCGTGCGAGCATGGCTCACCTCCGGTTGGTATGTCGGGTCATCTGCTTCACGTTCAGGCCGTCCGGCTTCCAGAGCACCCACGGGCTGGACTGGGCGATGGCGTAGTGCCCGTCCGGCTTCTTCCAATCTCGCCCCTTGCCGGCGCCGGGACCGTTCGCCCACTCGACGAAGTTCAGGGCCACACCGCCCATGATGAATTTGGGCGTCTCGGTGGCGAACCGCGTGTCCCGCCACCAGCCGAGGCCGCCCTCGATGTCCGAGTACTGGCCCTTCGGCCTCGGCCCGTCGTGCTGGGCGAACATCCAGGTGCCGAACAGCCCGCTCTGGAAGTCCTGGCCGGGGTAGTTCTTCAGCAGCGGCCACGCGGCCACGTACATGGAGAAGCCGGCGTTGTACCCCCTGTCCACCTTCTCGTGCGGGACGAGCAGGTAGCCGGCCATCTCACCGGCGGAGGGGGACTTCGGGTCGGCGGCACGAGTGACCACCCCGCCGAGGAGCAAACTCGCCACGACCGCGGCGGAGGGTGCGTATCTCATTCGTTCGTCTCCAGGCTGTTCGGAACACGGGGGCAGGCCGGGGGCATTCGCCTACTTCTTCCCGAACTGCTTCTCGAAGAGCGTCTTGTACGGGTTCTCCTTCGGGGGAACGGCGTCCTCGTTCACCAGATGCGGCGGTAGCGACGCCCACCACACGTCGTAGTCGGCGTCGAGTACCTTCACCACGTCCGCGTTCTTGCCCGCCACGTCAGTCTTCTCGCCGAGATCGGCTGCCACGTCGTACAGCTCCCACGCCTTCTTCCCCCCCTTCCCGGTGCCCGCCGACACCAGGTGCCACCGCTTGGTGCGGACGCTACACCCTGCGTACTTGTAGTCGCCCACCCTCGCGTCTTTCGGCCACCGCCCGACGTGCGTGAACAGCGTTCGCTCGTCCCACGCCGCCTTCGGGTCTTGCAGCAGCGGCAGCAGGCTCCGCCCCTCCACCTGTTTCGTCACGTCTTCGGTCGGCGTCTGGCCGGCCAGCGCGGCAAGGGTGGGGAAGAAGTCGATGTGGGCGGTGAGGCGGTCGCAGTCGGCCGGGGTGAGGGTGCCCGGCCACCGCCAGAACGACGCCGCCCGCGTGCCCCCCAGCCACGGCGTCACCTTCGACCCCCGCATCCCGGCGTTGAACACCGGCACCCCCGCCGTCCCGCCGTTGTCATTCATGAACACCACCAGCGTGTCCTTCTCCAGCCCCCACTCCTTGAGCCGGTCGAGCAGGCGGCCGACGTTGTCGTCGATGTTGGCGATCATGCCGAAGAACTTGGCCACGTCCGGGTTCGCCACCTTGCCCTTGTACCGCGCCTCGGCGGCGGGCGGCACGTGCAGCGGGGCGTGCGGGGCGTTGGTGGGGATGTAGCAGAAGAACGGCTTCCCCTTCCCCTTCACCGACTCGATCCACCTGGTCGCCCGGTCGAAGAACACGTCGGTGCAGTACCCGTCGGCTTTCTCGAACCGGCCGTTGTGGTTGAGCGTCGGGTCGAAGTAGGTGTTGCCGGGCGCGTCCCCGCAACTCCCCTTGTACGACTGCCCGATGCCGCCGCACCCGTGAATGAACATCTCGTCGAAGCCCCGCTTGTCCGGCCAGCGGTCGGGTTCGTCACCCAGGTGCCACTTGCCAAAGATGCCGGTGGTGTACCCGGCGGCCTGCAACACCTGCGCCAGCGTGGTCGCCGTCGGGGTGAGCCGTTCCCGCTCGAGAATGGTGTGCGTGACGCCGTTCTTGAACTCGTGCCGACCGGTGAGCAAGGCCGCGCGGGTGGGCGCGCACGTCGGACTGACGTGGAAGTCGGTAAAGCGGATGCCCTCGGCGTGCAGGCGATCGAGGTTCGGCGTCTTCAGAACGGGGTTGCCGTGGGCCGAGATGTCGCCGTACCCCTGGTCGTCGGTCAGGATGAACACGACGTTCGGCTTCTTCCCGGCGAGCGGGTCGGCGGCGCCGGTCGCACCGCCGGCGGCCAGGAGGGCGAGGGCGGCCCACACGGACCGGGTGTACATGACAGGCCTCCACGAACAGGATTGCGGTACGGGGACGACGGCGCGGGTCACTTGGCGGGCTTCTTCTCGCACAGCTTTTTCATTGCTTGGCCCATCGCTTCGCCGATCAGGTAGTACGTCTCGGCGTTCGTGTTCCAGTGGTACGCCTGCCCCGTCGGTGACCCCTCCTTGTCCCGCCAGAACGCCTTCGTACCGACGAACGCCACGGTCCCCTGGAACTCCGGGTACTCGGCCACCGCCGCCTGCGCTTTCATGAGCGACAGCGCCCGCGGGTGCTTCTCCCCCGCCCCGCTCATGCCCGTCTCGGCGACGACGAACGGCAGGTCCTTCACCCCGAACTCCTTACGGATGTCGCGGATGAAGTGCGCCAGGTTCTTCTCGTACTCGTCGTTGAACGCCTGGTTGATGCGGTCGTTCCACCCCTGGTGCCAGCCGAACCCGGCCAACTCGTACCCGCGGTCGCCGAACTCCGGGAACTCCTTCTTCAAGTCCTTCAGCACGGCTTTGGTGCGGTCCACGATCTCCTTGTAGAACGGGCCGACCTCGCCCCCGGCGCTCGGCGGGCGGAAGTCCTTCGCCAGACTCTTTCCACCCCACGCCAACTTGACCAGCAGCACCGGTTCCTCGTGGGCGTCGCCGATGACGGTGCCGAACCCGAGTTCCGGGCCGATGCGGTCCTCCTTCGCCCCGTACCCGACGGTCAGCTTGCCCGTGCGGTTGAGGTAGTGAATCCACACGTCGTCGCGGACGGCCCACTCGCCCTCCTTCTTGCCGAGTAGGTGCTTGAACTGGTCCGCCGTCGCCTTGTCCCTGACGAGATACTCCAGGCTGCCCTTGCCTTCGTTCCGCTTCGGGTCGGCCTTGATGAACCCCTGCCCCTCCATGTTCGACTGCCCGGCCAGCACGAACACCTTCACCGGCTTGTCCGCCTTGGCCGACTTGACATCCAGCACCGCCTCGGCGAAGGCTTTGCCGATGGGGGCGAGGATCTTCGCCGCGCCGAGGTAGTGGTAACCGCCGTTCGACACGCCCGCCTTCAGCCGGTTCAGTTCGTCCGGCTTGAACTCGGTCGCGCGGGCTTTGTTTCTGGCCTCTTCCTTGGTCTTCTCATTCGGTTTGGGGTCCATCTTCCGAAAGTCTCGTTCGAGCTTGTCACTCAGCCGTTCCCATCGCCCGTGAAGCGCGTCCAGGTCGTCGTCCCAGAATGGTGCGGTCTCGACCGCCACGACGTTCCCTTTAAACTCGTCCAGAGTGGCCGGCTTCCGCTGGGCTTCCCGGAAGTGCATCATGGGGGCCTTTTTGTTCCCCTTCTCACCGTCGATGCCCATCACGCCGATGACGAACGGCAGCTTCGGCGCGGACAAATCCTTCCGTACGTCGCGAATGAAGTGGCCGAGCAACTCGGCATACAGGTCGTACCCACCGGGCTTGTTCTGCTCGGGGTACGTCCAGCCGTCCACGTAGTCGTTGAAACCCTGGAACCAGACGAACCCAGCCAGTTCGTAACCGCGCTTTTCGTCGTACTCCGGTACCACCCGCTTGATGTCCTTGAGAACCTTTTG
>CANJKY010000445.1 GCA_947474875.1 Gemmataceae bacterium | reverse complement strand
CGCCCACAGCCTGCTGGCCGCCGACGACCTCGCCCGGTTCCTGGCCGCGGTCGGCGACCGGGTGCCGAACCTGACCACCCGCGAGCGGTGCGGGGACGCGCTCGTCCACCTCGGGTTCCTCACCGCGTACCAGCGGACGCGGGCGGCCGCCGGCCAGTGGGCCGGGCTGGTGTTCGGCCCGTACCGGGTGCTCGACCGGCTGGGCGGGGGCACGGTGGGGGTGGTGTTCCGCGGCGAGCACGCGTTCCTCAAACGGCCGGTGGCGGTGAAGGTGCTGACCGGCCAGTCGGACGAGCCGGAGCGGCTGGCGCGGTTCGTGGCCGAGGCCCGGTGCCTGGCCGGGCTGAGCCACCCGCACGTGATCGGCATCCACGACGCCGGGGTGACCCGCACCGGCGGGGAGGAGGTGTGGTACCAGGTGCTGGAACTGGCCGCCGGGGATCTGGAGGCGCGGGTGTACGAGGAGGGGCGGCAGCCGGTCGGGCGGATGGCGGCGTGGGGGTGGCAGGCGGCGCTCGGCCTGCACGCCGCACACCAGGCCGGGCTGATCCATCGGGACGTGAAGCCGAGCAATCTGCTGCTCACCGCCGCCGGCCACCTGAAGGTGGGCGACTTCGGGCTGGTCCGCCGGTACGACGCCCGCATCACCGGCCACAAGTCCGCCGTCGGGTCGATCGAGTTCATGGCCCCGGAACAACTCGACGACCCGACCGCCGCCGGCCCGCCGGCCGATGTGTACGGGCTGGGCGTGTCCGCGTTCTGGGCGGTGTGCGGCAAGCTGCCTCGCCCGGAGGGGCTGAAGCCGACCGAGCTGATCGACCACCTCCGCGCCCGCCCCGCCCTCCGCCTGCGGGAGATCGACCCGGCGATGCCGGCCGAACTGGACGAGCTGCTCGCCCGCATGACCGCCCGCCGCCCGGCCGACCGGATCGCAATGCCCGCCGCCGCCGCCGCGTTCGCCCGCCTGGCCGACCCGACCGTTCAGCCCGAGGTGGCCGCCCGGCTGGTGGTGCCGGACGACACCGACGCGGCGGACGAACCCCGGCTGGCCGTCCGCGAACTGGAGAAGGAGTTGCACGCCCGCACCGCCGACCGGGACGACCTGCGGGACGCCATCCTGCACGGGATGACGGCGGTGCTGACGCGGAGGGCCGGGGAGACGGCCGGGCACGTGCGGCGGGTGGCGGCGTACTCGCGGGCGGTGGCGCGGGTGCTCGGCGGCTGGCCGCGGTGGTCGATGCTCAGTTCGCCGGCGGCGGTGGGCGAGCTGGCACGGGCCGCCACCCTGCACGACCTCGGGCTGGCCGGGCTGCCGGACGCCATCAGCCCGAACGACGACCGCACCCACCCGGACCTGGGCGGGCAGATGATCGACGAGATGGCCGAGGGGCGGGGGCAGCGGTTGCCGTACCTGCGTGTGCTGCGGGACGTGGTGCGGCACCACCACGAGCGGTGGGACGGCGGCGGGTTCCCCGACGGGCTGAAGAACCAGCACATCCCGCCGGCCGCCCGGGTGGTGGCGGTGGCCGACTCCTACGACCGGCTACGGACGGGCGGGGCCACCCACGACGAAGCGGTCGGGCTGATCCTGCGGGAGTCCGGCACCCGGTTCGACCCGGACGTGGCCGACGCGTTCCGCGAGGTGGCGGCGCAGATCGGCGACCTGTTCGCTGCCATCCCCGACGACCCGAACGCGGTGATCGAGCTGCAGTCGGCGGGCCGCGGCACCCCTGAGCGGGGGGCGTCAGCCCCCTGAGTGCTCGGACCCTCAGGGGGCTGACGCCCCCCGCTCAGGGAGGATTCCGTACCATCGACCCTGGCACCACGAGGCCGGGCGATGTTCTGGACCATCTTCCTGGCGACGGTTCCGATGGGGCTGGCGCTCTTCGCCGGGTTCGCCCTGTCCGTCCGCAACTTCTCCCGCCACGGCCAGTCGGCCCGCATCGCCGTCATCGGCTACCTGCTGATCCTGCTCGCCTTCACCAGTCAGACGGCGTTCCTGATTCTTCTGATGGCCTCGCCGAAACCGACCGAATTCTGGCAGGGGTTGTACCGGGTGACGCACACGGCGGGGTTCTGGACGCAGTACACCACCCCGGTGCTCGGGTTCGCGCTGCTGACATGGGCCGCGTTCGCCGGCCGCCGGCCGACCGACGACGGAGGTGCGGCATGACGCTGGCGAACTGGTGGCAGGATTCCGGGTGGCGGACGTTCGAGCTGCTGTGGGCGGTGGTGGCCTTGGTCGGCACGGTGTTCGCCGTTCGCTGGCGGGGTCGGCCGGCGGCGCGGTGGGCGGCGGGGGCGTTCGCCGTCATGCTGCTGCCCGGCCTGTTCTCGCTCACTCTGATCGGGCTGGGGTGGTTGGAGACTCGTGGAAACGCCTGGACGACTCCGTGGCTGGACCGACTGGCCCAACTGTTGATCCTGCCGCAGGTGTTCCGCGCCGCCGGGTTCGCCCTGCTCGTGCCCGCCATCTTCGCCGGCCGCCAGCCGAGAACGCCCGCCGACCCCGATGCCGGGTGAAACGCGAACGGCCCGCGGGTTTCCCCACGGGCCGCTGGTGTTTCCGCCGCCGTTAGCGGAAGATGAAGTTGAACCCGAGGCCGACGGCCGGACGGCCCCAGCCGTACCCGTAGCTCGGGTACCCCCCCAAACCGTACCCGTAGCTCGGGTAGCCGCTGTAGTAGTACGGGGAGTACAGCGGGCTGTACCCGTACCCGAAGGCGGGGTAGACCACCCGCGGGCTGTACACGGGCACCGAGTACACACGGCCGCCGCCGTAGTACCCGCCGCCGTAATACCCCCCGTACCCGCCGTGGTAGTGTCCGCCGTGGTAGTGCTGGGCGGAAGCGGTGCCGGCGGTGGCGGCCGTCAGCCCCAGGGCGAGGGCGCCGGCCAGAAGCAATTTGCGAAACATGCTGTGACTCCAAGGTGTGTGGCCGCGCGACGGAGCGGGGCCATACAAGGGATAACCGTCGCCCCGGCCGTCTTGCGCGCAATCTTCACACTTTTTCGGGCGAATTTCCGGTTGGCACGAGCGGTACTGCAACCGTCAGACGAGTTAGCCAGCGTCGCAAACTCACCCGCACTTCCGCCGACGCCGCGATCGCTTCGTCCTCCGACACCTGGGTGAAACGGACCACGTCGCCGGGCCGCAGTTGCCCCAGCTTATCCAGATCCGCGCGGACGACGTGCGCCACCTTCGGGTACCCGCCGATCGTCTGCCCGTCCACGCCCAGCACCACCGGCAGGCCGTCGTTCGTGATCTGCACCGCCCCCGGCGCCACCGGCTCGGACGCGAGCTCGTCGGCCCGCTTCGGGATCGGCTCGCCGAGCAGCCGCACGCCCATCCGGTTGCTGGCGGGGGAGACGGTGAACGGGCGGGTGAAGAACGAGTCGTCGGGGAACCAATCCCGCTGCGGGCCGGGGAGGACTCTGAGAAGGGATTCTT
Source organism: Gemmataceae bacterium (assembly GCA_947474875.1). GTDB lineage: Bacteria > Planctomycetota > Planctomycetia > Gemmatales > Gemmataceae > JALHQU01. Next base: position 1,032 of record CANJKY010000445.1, on the reverse strand, counting down.
CGCCGCGACCTCCGGGAGCGGTTGGAGCTTGGCCGCTCCCGGAGGTCGCGGCGAAGACAGACCGTCCCCCCATCCGCCCCGGCCGGCAGCTTAGCACCATGCCCGCCGTCAGCGGGTCGTTCCCCCGCCGGTCGATCCCGCCGGCCGCGCACAGGTATGCCCGACAGCCGGTGGGCGTGCCGCCGATCCGCAGCACGTCGCCGGCCTCCAGGGTGAACGTCACCCCCGGTTCGAGCGGCGACCCATTCCGCGTCTGCTCGAACGGTGCCCCGAACACGACGGCGGCGATTGGGCATTCCGCTCGCAGCGTCGGTCCGGCCAGGGTGAGTTCCACCGCGGTGGCGCCCGGCGGGTTGCCGACCAGCGCGTTGCCGAGCATGAAAGACGGGCGATCGGCCGCCCCGCCGAGCGGCACGCCCAGCGCCCGCCGGCCGGGTCGCCCCAACCCGACCGGCAGCGAGTACAGCCCCGGACTCAGCACCGTCAGGCTCATGAGGAAACGGATACGGCGCGGGCGGGGGTGCGCAAATCCCCCGATCTGCCGCGTTCCCCCGGTGGCCTGGCATTCCGGCTCGTACCCTCGAAGGACTCACCCATGCTCCGCCCCATCGCGCTCTCCGCCGTCGGCCTGTTCGGGATTCTGGTCGCCATCCCCGCCCAGGCCCACCCGCCGAAGACGTACCTCGTACCCCCGCCGCTGATCGTCGAACGGCCCCCGGTGTTCGCCCCGCCGTGCCCGGTGTACTGCCTGGACACGTTCGCCCGCGACTTCCGCCCGGTGGAGGGGCGGCACCACATCCAGATCATTCACCCGGTGACGAAGTGCCCGGTGGACGTGTGCTTCGACCTGCCGTGCGGCAAGCTGCGGGAGGTGGAGGTGAACCGCCGGTCGATCGAGTTCGACTACGGCAAGCACGAGGTGCGGATCCTGTTCCGGCACAACGGCACGGTGGACGTGAAGCAGAAGTGACGGCGGGCGGAATCTTCCCCGAGCGGGGGGCGTCAGCCCCCTGAGTGCCCAACACTCAGGGG
>CANJKY010000444.1 GCA_947474875.1 Gemmataceae bacterium | reverse complement strand
CCCCGCCCTACAAGACGGCCCTCTTCACTTCAGCTTCAGCTTCACCGCCGTCGGCTTGTCGTCGCGGATCACGTCTACCGTCACCGTGTCGCCGACCAGGTAGTTCCGCCGCACGAACCCGAGCAGGTCGCCGATCTCCCCGTCGATCGCCTTCCCGTCGAACCCGATCACAATGTCCAGCGGCTCGATGCCGGCTTCTCGCAGGGTGCGGTGGACGGTCTTGTCCTGGCGGAACGCCGCCCGTTTCTCACCCAGCCCGAGCTTCTTCTTCTCATCCGCCGTCAGGTCGTCGCCGTAGAACGGCAGCGACGGCAGGATATCGAGCAGTGACGGCCGCCAGGTGACGTTCGTCTTCCGCCACCCGGCCGCCACGCTCAGCTTCGCGGACTGCTCCTTCCCGTCACGGGTCCAGCGGACCGGGATCTCGCCGGACGCTGGCGACTTGTGCAGGCCGTAGATGGCATCGCCGAACGACGCCACGCTCGTCTCCCCGATGCGGGTGAGGTAATCTCCGGCCGCCAACCCCGCCTTCGCCGCCGCCGAGTCCTTCGCCACCGCCTTCACCCGGTTGCCCACGTCCACGTCCAGCGTAATCCCGACGTTCTCCGGCAGCGGGTACACCCACAGCGAGTCGCGGGTCCAGGTGCCGGCCTTCTTCGCGTCGGCGCGGCGGAACTCGTTCACGTTGTGGCAGTGAATGCACCCGCGGTGCGACTTGGCCGCGTCGTACTGTTCGGCCCGCAAAGCCGCGAGCGGCTTTGCGGCGGGGGGCGGGTTCTTGTGCGCCTCCAGCGCCTTGTCCATCGCGTACCGCAACCCCGCCAGCGAAATGCGGGCCTCGGCGTCGGACGCATCCCGCCCGCCGTACCGGCCATAGATCGTCTCGTCCGCGTTCAGGAAGAACACGAACCAGGTGAGGTCGTAGTCGAATTCGAACTTGCTCAGGTCCGCCCCGGCGATCTGCACCAGTCGGCAGCGGACGAACCGGTCGGCGACTTCGGCGAGCGGCTTTTCGAGACGGACAACCTGCCCGTCCACCGTGGCGCAGTCCCCTCAGGGGTCGCACCGGAACACCAGCATCATCGGCTTGCCGGTCTTCTTCGCCTCGGCCTTGGCGGTGGCGTAGTCGGTGAACCAGCCGTGCTGTTTGGGGTCCGGCTTGGCGGACACAGACAGGGCGGCGACGCTGAGGAGGAGCGGGAGCATGGGGCACCTGATGGAAAAGCCCACCCACGGCCGTGGGTGGGCTTGGAAATCACTTGTCCTTCTTATCGTCCTTCTTCAGCACCTCCAGCTTCACCACCCGCGCCCGCTCCTCGAACTCCCATTCCACCCGCACCCGCGCTTTCAGCTCGGTCTTTTTAATCTGGGCCACCATCTCCTTGTCCGGCCCGCCGCCGTCCTTCGGCTGCCCGCCCTTCCAGTGCGGCACGTACCGCCGCGCCTTCTCCTCCCCGTCCGCCTTCACCTCGATCCAGTTGTCCCCCTTGGCGGTGACGACGCCGGTGACGGTGCCCTTGCGGTCCTTCTCGTCCTTCTTGTCGCCCTTCTTGTCGTCGGCGACCGCCGGCAGGGTGAAGCACACCGCGACTGCTGCGGCGAGGAGAAGACGCAGACTCATGGCAAGGCCTCGGGAAAGGGTCGGCCGGAACGGCCGGGGGTGGGAGGTTGAAGGTACCCCACCGCCGCCGGCCGGTCAACCGGGCGGACGAATTCGCGGCCGGGAGTAGAACAGACGAATTACACCGCACCGTATCGAGACCCCGCCGTGTCCAGTTCCGCCGACGTTGCCGGCCAGGTGTTCCTCAAGCCGAAGCGGGCGCAGCCGTTCTTCGGCCGCCACCCGTGGGTGTTCGCCGGCGCCGTCGACCGCCTGGAAGGGGTGCCGGACGACGGGGCGGTGGTCGACCTGCGGTCACACGTCGGCAACTTCGTCGCCCGCGGGCTGTTCAACGCGCAGAGCAAAATCCGCGTGCGGCTGTACTCGTGGGACGAAGCCGTCCCGCTCGACCGCGACTTCTTCAAGACCCGGCTCCAGCGGGCGATCGACCTGCGGCATAACGTGCTGCGGCTGAACCCGGCCACGGACGCCGCCTACCGGGTGGTGTTCAGCGAGGCCGACATCCTGTCCGGGCTGATCGTGGACCGGTACGGCGACTGGGCGACGGTGCAGTTCAACTCGGTGGGGATGGGGGCGCGGCAAGAGATGATCGGCGAACTGCTGACCGAACTACTCGGGGTGAAGGGGGTGTACCGCCGCACCGAGAAGGGCATCCCGAAGCTGGAGGGGTTCACCCTGCTGGACGGCCCGGTGTGCGGCGACCCCCCACCGGCCGAACTGGTGGTGTCCGAGAGCGGGCTGAAGTTCGCGGTGAACCTGACTGAGGGGCAGAAGACCGGATACTACCTGGACCAGCGGGACAACCGGGCGGCGGTGGCGAAGTTCTGCCCCGGCAAGCGGGTGCTGGACGCGTTCAGCTACTCCGGCGGGTTCGGCATCTATGCGGCGGCGGCCGGGGCCACGGAGGTGGAGTGCGTCGATGCGTCCGAGGCGGCGCTGGCGCTGGGCCGGCGGAACGCCGAGCTGAACGGCTTGACGCAACTGAACTTCGTGAAGAACGACGTGTTCCACCACCTGGACGAGCTGGTGAAGGCCGGGCGGAAGTTCGACGTGGTGGTGCTCGACCCGCCGAAGTTCGCCCGCGACCAGCACAGCCTGCCGCAAGCCCTCCGCGGGTACCGCCGGCTGGTGCAGCAGGGGCTGAAACTGCTCGACCGCGACGGCATCCTGGTGAAGTGCTGCTGCACCGGGCTGATCTCGATGCAGGACCTGGAAGACCTGATCGCGCAGACGGCCATCGACGAGAAGCGGGACTTCCAGTTGCTCACCCGCCGCGGGGCGGCGCTCGATCACCCGGTGAGCGTCACCTGCCGCGAGGGGGCGTACCTGAAGTGCATCATCGGCCGCGCGGGGTGAGTGTCCTTGTGCGACCGGTGCGGTGGGGGATAATCCATCTACCCCGAACAGGTGAGCCGATGAGCAACCGCATGCAGGAACTCGGCTTCGACCGCTGGAGTGTAGCCGAGCGGCTGGAACTGATCGAACAACTCTGGGACAGCCTGCCGGACGGCGTGGACGCGGCGGAGGTTCCGGGTTGGCACCTGACCGAGTTGGCCCGCCGTCGGGAAGCTGCCCGTTCCAACCCTGGTGTCGGCCGACCGTGGCGGGAGGTGCTCGACGCGCTGGAGAAGCGGTCGTGACCCGTTCTTCGCCCTGGAGGGGCGGTGGCCCGTAGCCAGGGGTGGAGCGAGCCGTAGGCGAGCGCAACCCCTGGAATAGAACGAGAAGACTCAAGCCCCGGAGGGGCGCGGGAGTCCGTCGTCCCTCCGGGACTCCGCTCATGTCCACTCTCTCCAGGGATTCCGTCGCTCCGCTCCGTCACCCCTGGCTACGGGCCACCGTCCCTCTGGGACGAAGAGTTGGACCTCGACGGCGACCGGGTGGTGGTGATCGCCGTGCTGCACGCCGGACGCAACCCGGCCGAGTGGCAGGGCCGCGCGGGGTGAGCCGGTCCTCATTTTCGGGCTGACGCGGTGGGCCGGGTGTGTTACAATTCCGGTCCTGCCTGGTGCCATGTTGTCGGATGCCCCTGATGCCCCGCCTGCTCTTCGCCACCCTCGGCGTCGTCGTGTCCGTGTCCGCGGTCCCCGCCGAAGAGCCGGCGGAGCGGTACGCCCGCGGGGTGCGGGCGGAGGACGAGACCGCCCGCAAGCTGACCGAGCGGATCCAGCGGCCGGGCGACTCCGAACGCGAGCGGTGGTACAAGAAGCTGGACGAGGTGTTCACCGGGCAAGTGTCGGACGACCCGCTCCAGTGGTTCGACCTGGTGACACACGGGCGGGGGGAGTGGACGCGGGACGGGTCGCGGTACTTCGCCGACTTCCACGACCGGGTGCGGGAGCGGTTCGAGCTGGCGAAGACCGACCCGATCGGCCGGGACACGTTCGCAGCCTACGCCCGCCGGTATCTCGGCCCGGACTCCCCGCCGTGGAAGACGGCGGACGTGACCGGCGAGGCCCGCGGGCCGTTCAAGCTGCTCGACGCCGACCGGGACGGGTACCTGTCGCCGGACGAGTGTTCGCCGGGGGTGCGGGAGCGGTTCGCCCAGGCGGACGCGAACGGCGACGGGCGGATCGACCTGGCCGAGTACCAGGCGTACTTCCGGGCGCGGGTGGAGTACGAGGTGCGGACGACGGTGCCGCTCGACGAGAAGCAGAAGGAGGAGCAAAAGCTCCGGGACCAGTTGAAGGAGCAACAGACGAAGGCGGAGGCGGAGGAGCGGGCGGCGAAGTCGGCCGGCCTGTACCACGACCCGGCCCGGCTGCCGAAGGAACTGCCGGCGTGGTTCCGCCAGTACGACACGGACGGCGACCTGCAGGTGGGGCTGTACGAGTGGCGGGCGGCGAAGCGGTCGGTGGCCGAGTTCGAGGAGATGGAC
>CANJKY010000443.1 GCA_947474875.1 Gemmataceae bacterium | reverse complement strand
CCCCACCCCCGCCCGCGAACCCGAAGCCGCCCCCGCGGGTCTGATCATTCACACCCATTCACCCCCGGTGCGGCGATGCCCCCAGACCCGGATAAACGCAAGCTGCGGAAGCTGAAGCAGGTGCTGAAGCGGCGGGGCAGCAAGCACCGCCGGGCGGACCTGAAGCGGACGCTGGCCGAGAACCCGGACGAGGCGGCCCACGCCGAGGAGAACCTCGGCCGCAGCCGGTCCGACACGCTGAACGGGCTGGACCGCGACAGCACCCGCAAGCGGGACGAGTAGCCGTTTCAGCGACTCAGATCGGCCGCCACCGCCTCGGCCGCTCGCCGGCCGGACGTCATCGCCCCGTTGATGCTCCCCTGGTCGCGGTGGTCCCCGCACACGTACACCCCGGCCCGCACCCGTACCGACCGCTCCCACGGGGTGAGTGCCCCGGCCGGGTGGTGCGGCAGGGCGTGCCGGATGCGGTACACCCGCAGCAACCGCCACCCGCCCACCGCCGGGCCGAACCAGCCGGATAGTTGTCCGCGGCACGCCCGGTCCAACTCGTCGTCCCCTTCCGCCGGCATCCCGACTACCGAAGCGGCGACCAACGACTGCCCCGCCGGTGCGTACCCGGGGGCCACCGCCGACGGCACCGCCACCGCCGTCACCGGCCCCCGGCCCTCGCCGTCCAGCAGCAGCATCGGCTCGGCCCACGGCGGGGCGTCGGCGGCGTAGTACAGCGTGGCGGTGGCGTTCGACCTGACCGGCGGGATGGCCCCGCCGCACAGCCCGACCGCGGCCGGCCCGTCCGTGGCGACCACCACAGCTTTGGCGGTCAGTCGCTCGCCGGTCGCCAGTGCCACGGTGGTGCCGCTGATCTCACTGACTGCCGTGTTCAGCCGAAGGGAGCCGGGCGGGAGGGCGGCGGCAAGCTGGTCCGGGATGGCCTGCATGCCGCCAGCCGGCAGGCTCGGTCGGCCCTCGGCGAACAGGCGGAACACGAACCGGAAGAACCGGGCGGAGGTGGACAGTTCCCGCTCCAGGAACACCGCCGACAGGAACGGGCGGAACAGCCGGTCGAGCATCCGCGGGCCGATGCCGTGGGCCTTCAGGAACTCAAGGGTTGACTCGTCCGCCGCCTCGTCCGGCACACCCCGCACCCCCGCCGCCAGCTTCGCCGCGGCCAGTTTGTCCGCCAGGCTGCCGATCGGCCCGAACGCCGACTTCAGGGCGGTGAGTGGCTCGTCCGTCGGGGCGGCCAGCCGGTGCATCTTGCCGCCGAACCACACGCCGAGGGCGCGGTCGAACGGCCGCAGGTCGAGGGCGGCGTAATCGAGCACCCGCCGCCCTTCGGGGTACGACGACAGGTAGTTCTGTAGCCCGCGATCCAGGCGGAACCCGTCCACCGTGTCCGTCCGCACCCGCCCGCCGACGCCGTCGGACGCTTCGAGAATTTGGAACGTGATGCCCCGCCGGGCCAGTTCCCGGCCGCAGTACAGCCCGGCCAGCCCGCCGCCAACGATGAGTGCATCCACGATCCGGGGTTCCGAAGGGTGAAGGCCGCAGTTAATACTTAGCCAGATCGGACTTCGCCCCGCCACCCACCGCCTCCACCACCTTCGCCGCCCCGTCCACCATGAACTTGAGCTCGCTCGACACGGCGATGAACTGCCACCCGTCGGCGATCCGTCGCTTCGCCTCGTCCGCGCTGAACGTGTGGATGCCGGCCGCCACCCCCAGCCGCTTGCACCCGGCCAGGATGTCGGCCAGCGCCCGGTCGAACGCCTCAGGGGTGGGCGGCGTGCCGTCCGCCGCCCGCATGCTCGCGGCCAGGTCGTTCGGCCCGACGAACACCGCGTCGATCCCCGGCACCGAGTACACGGCGTCGAAGTTCCGCACCGCGTCGATGTGCTCGCACTGGAGGACGACCAGCACCTCGTCGTTCGCCTTCGCGTAGTAGTCGGCCGGCGTCGCCCCCCAGTTCAGCGCGTGGACGCTGCCGCCGACACTGCGGGTGCCCCACGGGGGGTACAGGCAGGCGCTCACCGCGTCCGCCGCCTCCTGCCGGGTGTTCACCATCGGCACCACCACCCCGTGCCCGCCGTTGTCCAGCACCCGCTTGATGTGGTCGTGCCGGTTGCTCGGCACGCGGGCCAGGGCGATGCCGCCGGCGTCGGCGATCGACCCGAGGATGTGTGTGGTCGTCTCCACGCTCACCAGGCTGTGCTCCACGTCCACGGTCAGCCAGTCGAACCCGGACCGGGCGAGGAACCGGGCGGCGGTGACGCAGCCGAGCGACAGCCAGGTGCCGACGGCCGGCTTGCCGGCGCGGAGCAGTTTCTTGACAGGGTTCGGGCGCATCGGTCAGTCCTTCTTGAGGGAGTGCAGCACCAGCCCGGTGAGGATCTTCGGGTAGAAGTAGGTGGACTTGGGCGGCATCTTCTCGCGGTTGCCGGCGATCTCCTCGACGTGGTGCATGCCGCACGGCGGCACCAGGCAGGCCAGTTGGCACGCCTCCGCCGCCGCCGCGTCCGTCACCTCCTTCAGCAGGTGGACGTAGGTGCAAGCGGGGGTGCCGCCCACTTTTTGCGGCACCAGCTTCTCCAGCACCAGCTTGTGCAGGATGCTGACGGCCAGCCCCCGCCATTCGGACGACTGGTCCGGCGCGAGGGTCGCCATCACCGCCGGGTCCCGCAGCTTCGCCGCGAACCACTTCCCGTCCGCCACCGTGCCGAACCCGAGGACGGATTGCGAGCCGTCCATCTGGAGGTGTTCCCAGCAGGGGAGGGCCGAATCGAACTCGCCGACGATGTCGAACTGCTCCGCCACCGCCGCCTTAATCTGTTCGGCGGTCACAGCCGGGATGCCGCTCACCAGCCGGTGCGTCGGCAGGATGATCAGGCCGGGGTCGCTCATCCCCACCAGCATCATCAGGCAGAAGTTGGCCGGGGCTTCGTCGTCTTGCACGTTCCCCGCCGCCTTCTGCTCCTCCAGGTACTTCAGCCCGGTCTCGTACCGGTGGTGGCCGTCGGCGATGAACACCGGCTTCGGCCCCATCAGCCCGATCACCTTCGTAACGATGGCCGGGTCGGTCACCGGCCAGAAGCGGTTGACCACCCCGAGGTGGTCCTTGGCCACCAGCGGCGGGGCGGTGCGGACGAGCGGTTCGAGCGCGGCGAACACCTCGCCGGCGTCATCCGGGTACAGGCCGAACACCGGCGAGATGTTGAACCCGGTGGCCTGGTACAGCTTCAGCCGGTCGGCCTTCGGGCCGGACAGGGTCTGCTCGTGCGGGAAGATGCGGCCGGTGCCGAACGGCTCCAGCCGCACCCGGGCCAGGAACCCGCGGCGGGTGTACGTCCGCCCCTCGGCGGTGAACTCCTGCTCGTACACGTACAGCCCGCGGGCGGTGTCCTGCTTGAGCACGTTGTCGAACGTCCACTCCTTCAGGGTGCGGGCGGCGCGGGTGTACTTGTTGTCGGATTCGGTGTCGCCGGGCTGTTCCTGCGTCAGTTCCAGGCGGACGGCGTTGAACGGGCTGGCGGCGTACAGCGTCTGCTGGAGGGCCGGGTCGATCACGTCGTACGGCGGGCAGATCACGTCGGCCAGCGAACCCACCTTACCCATGTCGTATCGGAACCCGCGGAACGCCCGGATGTCGGCCATCGGTTCGTCTCTGCTCACGAGGGAATGGACCGGTTCGTCTTATCGGTTCGCCCCCAACCCGCAATTCTCATTTGCCATCGGCGGCCGGTCTGCCCATCATGCCAGCAGGCGGGTTCGTCCCCGTCCGCCCTCCCTCCTCCCTCATCTGCGAGGACCACTGATGCGCAAGCTGATCGCCGCGTTCACCGCCGCCGGCCTGCTGGCCGGGCTGGCCCCGGCCGCCGACCTGACGGCCGGCATGAAGAAAGGTTCGCCCGAGCTGAAGGGCGTGTGCTCGATCGCGTTCGGCCCGGACGGGGTGCTGTTCGTCGCCGACCCGACCACCGTCACCGTGTACGCGGTGGCCACCGGTGACACCAAGCCGGCGGACAAGGGCGAGGTGAACTACGACAAGCTGGACGCCACCATCGCCGACATGCTCGGGGCCAAGTCGACCGACGTCACCGTGAACGACGTGAAGGTGAACCCGGCGTCCGGCGCCGTGTATGTGGCCGCCACCCGCAAGGGGGCCGGCGGCGGGGCGGTCATCCTGAAGGTCGGGCGGGACAAGAAGCTGACCGAGGTGCCGATGAAGGACGTGACGTTCTCGTCCATCAAGGTGCCGGGGGCGGCCGGCAGCAACCAGCGGTCGGAGGCGGTCACCAGCATGGCCTACGTGGACGGCAAGCTGATCGTGGCCGCCCTGTCGAACGAGGAGTTCCAGAGCTCCCTGCGGGCGTTCGCCTTCCCGTTCAAGGACGCCGACAAGGGCATCTCCGTTGACATGTACCACGCCGCCCACTCGCGACTGGAGACGAACTCGCCCATCCAGACGTTCACCCCGTACAAGGTGAGTGGGGCCGACTACCTGATCGCGTCGTACACCTG
>CANJKY010000442.1 GCA_947474875.1 Gemmataceae bacterium | reverse complement strand
CCGCCCTACCAGAATCGGCCCGCCCGACCTCACCTCCGGTACCCGATCTCCCGCAACAACTCCGGCGTCAGCGCGAACGGCTCCCGCGGGATGGCGTCCAGGCGGAACATCGGCAGCAGTTCCTTCGCCGACACCGGGGTGACGATCGGCAGCCAGCCGCACGAGTACGCCAGCAGGCCGAGCAGCCGCTCGGCCGACACCCCGTTCGCCTTTAGCCCCGCCAGCCGCGTGTCCCCGTGCCGCTTCGCCAGCCGCCGGCCGTCCGGCCCGACCACCAGCGGCACATGAACAAAGTCCGGCGGGGTCAGCCCGAGCGCCCGGTACAGCAGCAACTGCCGCGGGGTGCTGGTGAGCAGGTCGTCCCCGCGGACTACCTCCGTCACCCCGCCCGCCGCGTCGTCCGTCACCACCGCCAACTGGTACGCCGGCACGTCCGCCGACCGCCACACCACGAAGTCCCCGCCGGCCTGCGTCAGATCCAGGTGCTGCGGCCCGGCGTACAGGTCGGTGAACGCCGGCGTGTCGGTCACGCGGAACCGCCACGCGTACGGCACGGTGAGGCTCGCCGCGTCGGCGGCGCGGCGGTGAGCGCAGGTGCCGGGGTACGTCGGCCCCTCGTGGTCCAGGTGCGGGGCGCTGGCGGCGGACTGGATGTCCGCCCGCGTGCAGGTGCAGGGATACACGAGTTCGAGTTGCTTGAGCCGGTCGAGCGCAGCGGCGTGGTCGGCCAGCCGCTCGGACTGCACCACCGGCTCGCCGTCCCAGTCCAGCCCGAGCCAGCGGAGGTCGGCGGCGAGCTGCTCCTTCGCCCCCGGCTTGTTCCGCCACACGTCGATGTCCTCGACCCGCAGCACCACCGACCCGCCGCGGCTGCGGGCAGACAGCCACGCGATCAGGTACGTTCTGGCGTTGCCGACGTGCTGGGCGCCGGTCGGCGACGGGGCCAGCCGGCCACGGACGGATGGTGTCACGACGCGGGGTTCTCGGTGGGGTCGGGATCGGCGGATGAGTGAAACCAGATCGGCGTGTCGCCGAGATGCCAGCGGAAGAATGCTCCGAGCAGGACGGCGATAATCCACATGGGCTGAGCAGTCATCAGGACGACTACAAACATGCCGAGGTTGTAGAGCGCGGGCTGGTCATTCGCGTTGCTCCGCGATCCATACCCCCAGAGCGAGAATCCACTCATTTCTTCCCAGATGCCGATCGCCAACGCTCCGCACGAAATCTGGAGGAGTGGAATGAACTGTGACAGAGCGACCGCGGTTCCGCCCTGCACCAACGATCGTCCGACGCGGAACCGCCCGGCACACAGGACAAGTCCGACCCAGTACAGCACGGCCAACCCGGCAATCAGCCCGACAACTCCGTTTCCGGAACTTACGCCGGTTGCGAACCATACCGGCACCGGCAAGTTGCCGAGGAACACGAGCGTCCACAACTTGGTCATTTCCCAGTCGAACCGGGACGGCGGCGTCGGGTCCGGCGGGGCGTCGCTCATCCGGGGTCTCCTCGCCTCCGTTGTAGCCGATGGGGTGCGGGGTGGGAAACGGGAACCGCGAGGACCGCCCCGGAGCCGCGGAGCGGCGGCCGGGTGTAGCCTGGGGCGGAAGCCCCAGGATTCGGGTTGTGCCACGACACCAGCCCCGGAGGGGCGTTCGGTCCGGTCGCCGCTCCGCGGCTCGGGGTGATGGGTTACATGACCCTGGGGCTTCCGCCCCAGGCTACACCCGGCCGCCGCTCCGCGGCTCCGATCCTGTCACTTGATTTCTGACCACGCTCCCCGTTGGGTCGCGGCTAAACAACAAACATTACCCCTTCCGCACTCGTAGCAGCACCGTCGGGTTGACCGCCTCGAACCGCAGGCTCTCCAGTTGCTCCACCCCGCGACTCAGGTTCATCAGCAGCACGTCCACGCTCGGGGCCAGCCGCTTGAGCACCGCATACGTGGCCGAGATCATCTCCAGCGTGCCCACGTTCGACACCAGCCGCCCGCCCGGCCGCAGCGCCGCGAAGCTCGCCTCCAACAACCTCGCCACCTCCCCGCCGTTCCCGCCGACGAACACCGCGTCCGGGGCGGGCAGGCCGGCGAACACCGCCGGGGCGGTGCCGAACACCGGCTTCACGTTGGCGATGCCGAACGTCTCCAGGTTCGCCTGGATGAGGTGGAAGTCGGCCGCGTCCTGCTCGATGGCGTACACCACGCCGGGGCTGACGAGCTGCGCCATCTCGATCGCCACGCTGCCGCTGCCGGCGCCCACGTCCCACGCCACGTCGCCGGGGTGCAGGTCCATCTGAGCTAGCGCCACCGCCCGCACCTCCGCCTGCGTAATCAGCCCGGTCTTCGGCCGGCTCTGGGCGAACACGTCGTCCGGGTTGCCGAACCGCCGCAGCTTGGCCCCGCCCCGCGGCTGGTCCGGCGTGTCCGGCTTCCGCCGCAGGATCATCACGTTCAGCAGGTCGAACCGCATGTCCTGGATTTCGGCCAGTTCCGCCTGGGTGATCCGCTCGTCCTTGCCGCCCAGGTTCTCGCACACGAACCCGCGGAAGTAGTCGAGGCCGCGGGCGAGCAGTTCGCGGGCGATGCGGTTCGGGGTGTACGTTTCAGACGTGAACAGGCCGACCGTCTCGGCGGTGCGGATCTTGTCCAGCACGTCATCCAGTTGGCGGGCCGAGAGATCCGTCAGGTACGCCTCCTCCCACGTCTGCTTGATGCGGGCGAACGCCAACTGCATGCTGGACACGTGCGGCACCACGTCGAAGCTGTCCGGCCCGATCTTGTCGCACAGGTAGCGGGCGGTGCCGTAGAACAGCGGGTCGCCGACGGCCACCACCGCCACCGGCTTCGCCCCGATGAGCGCTTTCAGCTTGGTCACCACGTCCGGCAGGTCGGTGCCGATGCGGACCCGCTCGGCGGACAGTTCGGGCAGCAGCCGCAGGGCGGCGTCCGAGCCGAACACCACCTGGGCGGCGGTGAGCAGGTCGCGGGAGCGGGCGGTCAGGCCGGCCAGCCCGTCCGGGCCGACGCCGACGATGGGAACACGCGCGGTCATGTTGAACTCAGGAAGGTGATTCACCGCCGAGGGCACATGAGGGCACGAGAGGACGGCAGATGAGGGGAATGAACCGCCAAGGCGCGAAGTCGCCAAGAAGAAGACATTTTGGAGGGGGGGATTTCTCACCCTCCCTGACTTTCTTGGCGTCTTCGCGCCTTGGCGGTTCATCGGTGACCCGCTTTTCCTCTCGTGCCCTCATGTGCCCTCGGCGGTGAAATCGTGTTACTTCACCCCGAGCGACTTCAGCTTGTTCTTCGCGGCGGCGGCGGCCTTCCCCTTCGACCCCTTCACCACCTGCCGCAGCACCCCCAGGCCGAACTCCCGCTCCTGCCCCACCTGCTCGGCGAAGTGGAACCCGAGGTAGAACAGGTCGTCGGCGTCCAGCCACTTGGCCTTGCCGATCTGGCTCGTCGCCTCGGTCGCGTCCTGGCTGACGGCGGTGGCGAAGTTCCGCAGGCACGGGTCCAGGTTGCGGCTGTCGGCGGCCACGTTCTTCGCGCTCAGCTTCAGCCCGACCATCGCCAGCTCCAGCCGCACCCCGAACCCGATGGACGGGTCGCGGGCGAGCAGCTTCAGGTACTGCAGCGCCGTCTCGTAGTCCTTCTTCTTCCGCTTCGCCACCGCCTTCTCGAACAGCTCGTCCCGCAGCGCCGCCGGGTCGGCCTCCCGCAGCAGGAAGAACAGCGGGTCGCACTTGTGGTCGTCGGCTTCCAGGAACTGGCAGGCGCGGTTGGTCACGTCCGCCCGCAGCTTGGCGGCGAAGTTCTTGGCGAACGGGGCGATCAGCCGGGCGAGCTGCCACATCTCGTCCTGCGTGTCGGCGGCCAGCAGCGCCGACACCAGAGACTTGCGGCCGTGCTCCAGGGCGGCCAGCCGCCCGCGGGCGGCGTCCCGCAGGCTGCGGTCCGGGTGCGTCAGTTGCTCCATCAGCCCGGCCGCCACCTCGGCCGTGTCCCGGTCGCCGATCTTGTCGATCGCTAGCTTGCGGGCGGCCGAGTCCGGGGCGTGTAGCAGTTCCAGCCACTCGGCCAGTTGCTTGTCCGACGCCGGCAGGCGGGTGAGGATGAGCAGAGCCGGGGCGACGACGGCGAAGTCGCGTTCGGCGGCGTTGGCGAACAGCCGCTTCCACTGCTCCTTGGTCGGCGTCTTCAGCCACCCGCCGACGGTGCCCAGCGCCATCGCCCGCACCTCGTGGCTATACCCCGGCTGAGTACGATCCCACAGGGCGTCGGCGGCCGCCGGGTCGTTGAGTGCGGTCAGCACCTTCACCACCGGCAGTTCGGCCGTCGGCGGCAGCTTGTTCTTGCGGTCGGTGGCGACGGACAGTAGTTCGTCCACCAGCGCCTTCTTCTGGTCGGCCGGCAGCGTCGGGATGCGGCCGATGATGGCGTTGGCCGCGGCCAGGGCGATCTGCGGGTCGCGGTCGAGCAGCACGCTCACCCCGGCCTCGGCCCCGGCCGCGCT
>CANJKY010000441.1 GCA_947474875.1 Gemmataceae bacterium | reverse complement strand
GGTGCCAAACTGTGGTACCGGTGGCGTCCGGACCGATTTCCTGTGCGGGCGGGACGCCCGCGGTCCAACAGTTTGGCACCTAACCCGTCGCCCATGCGGCAGCGATCACCGCCGCGGTTTCCACCCGCAGCACCCGCGGGCCGAACGATAACGGTCGCCAGCCGGCGGCGGCCGCCGCGGCCACTTCCTCCGGGCTGAACCCGCCTTCCGGTCCGACCGCGAGGGCCACGCCATGAACCAGTTCGCCCTTCGACACCCCCGACGCAGCCGACCCGCCGGCGGTGTGCAACAGGAACCGGGCCGGCGGCAGGTCCGGGCGGGCGAGGAAGTCGGCGAGCTTCATCGGCGGATCGACCGCCATCAGCACGTTCCGCCCGCACTGCTTGCTGGCCTCGATCACGGCTCGCGTCAGCTTCTCGGCCTTCGCCTCCTTCGGCTGCACCACCGACCGGGCGGTGACGAGCGGGACGAACCGGGTCGCCCCGACTTCCACCAGCTTTTCGATCAGATAGTCGGCCCGGTCGCCCTTCGGCAGTGCCGACCCGACGACGACGGGGAAGGGCGGTTCGCGGCTCACCGCCTCGCGGGACAGCACGGTCAGCACCGCCAGCTTCTTGCCGGTGGACACCACCTCGGCCGGGTACTCGTGGCCGTCGCCGTTGAACAGGGTGACGCGGTCGCCGGGGGCGAACCGGCGGACGGCGGTGAGGTGATGGGCGTCGTCCCCGCGGAGGACGAACTCGCCGGGGGCGAGCGGGTCCGGGGTGTAGAAGCGGTCGGCCATGTGCGGTCAGCGTTCGCCGGTCGGCTTGGCGGGCTGGTCGGTAGCCGGCTCGGTGTGCGTGGCCGGGGTGACGTCGGCCGCCTTGCCCTTCGCCCGCGGGTCGCTGTCGCCGCCCGAGTTCGGGGTGAACGGCATCGGCAGGCGGGGCAGCTCCTCGCCGGCCAGTTCGGTTCGCCGCTTGATGCTCCCGCTGCTGAACGGCCCGGCGCCGAACACCCACCAGTCCTTGAGCGTGCTGCGGGAGTCCACCAGCCCGGACTGCCACACCGCCTCGCCGGTCTGCCGGTTGTACGCGAACACCGCCAGCTTCGCCACCCCCTTCATGTCCGTCTTCTTCATCAGGGCGATTTCCGGAATCTGCGTCGGCATGCCGACCATGACGGCCGGCACGGACATTTGCGGGGTGCCGAACAGCAGGCTGTTGCGATCGGTGCCGACTGCTCCGGACCGGGCCTCGACCACGTACTTCGCCTGCTTGCGGTCTTCCAGCAGCCGCGCCCCGTGGGCGAGCAGGTGCTGGCGGAGGGAGCTGATGACGTACCCCTTGTCCACCGTGCCGTCGAGGTACTGGGTGTCCAGGTACACCTCCTTGCCGGCCAGCGCGGAGCAGTCGATCTGGGCGACGGCGGTGTCCACCGCCTGCGACACCAGCAGCATCTCGGTGGCCGCCCGCTGGGTGTCGGTCATGCGGGTGGTGCCGCACCCGGTGACGGCCAGGAGCAGGGTCACGGGAACGAGGGAACCCCGCCGGGTCATGGGCGGCATGTCTCCAGGTGAGTGAATTCGCTTGAACGCGACGCGTGAACGCGGGACTATAGCCGGCAGAATTGAGCGGTCAACCCCGCTCGCCCCACGAGAACTTCGATGACACACCTCCACCTCTCCCGTCGCCGGTTCCTCACCGCCGGTGCTTTGCTCACCCTGCCAGCCGCCACCTACCGGGCAGCCTTCGCCGCCGACGTGAAACCGAGCGAGAAAATCCGCGTCGGCAGCATCGGGGTAGGCAACCAGGGCATGCCGAACATGAAGGCGTTCCTGAAGCAGGCGAGCGTGACGGCGGTGTGCGAGGTGGACACGAAGCGGCTGGCGGACGCGGCGAAAGAGGTGGAGAAGTCGGGCGGCAAGCCGCAGACGTTCGCCGACTACCGCAAACTGCTGGACAGCAAGGACGTGGACGCGGTGTGCGTCACCACTCCGGACCACTGGCACGCGCTGCAGACGATCCACGCCTGCGAGGCGGGCAAGGACGTGTACTGCGAGAAACCGCTCACGCTGACGGTGGCCGAGGGCCGGGCGATGGTCAACGCGGCGCGGAGAAATAAGCGGATCGTGCAAACCGGCAGCCAGCAGCGGAGCGACGCCCGGTTCCGCCAGGCGTGCGAGTTGGTGCGGAACGGCTACCTCGGGACGATCAAGACGGTGAAGGTGGGGCTACCCAAACCGAACTGGACGGACCGGGCGAAGGCGCCGGCGCCGGACGCCGACCCGCCGAAGGAGCTGGACTTCGACACCTGGCTCGGGCCGGCCCCGCTAGTGAAGTACAACCCGAACAAGGTCCACTACCTGTTCCGCTTCTTCTGGGACTACAGCGGCGGGCAGCAGACCAACTTCGGCGCGCACCACCTGGACATCACTCAGTGGGCACTCGGCATGGACGAAAGCGGGCCGGCCACGATCGAGGGCACGGCCAAGTTCCACCCGCAAGGTTGGTATGAGACACCGGACTGGACGAAGATCACGTACACCTATCCGAACGGCACGACCGTGTTGTGCGGGCAGGACTACAAAGGCGGGTGTCTGTTCGAAGGCGAGAAAGGCGCCGTCTTCGTGGACCGCGGCAAGATCGAGATCACCCTCGGCGGGGAGAAGCAGGACGCGGCGAAGGCCGGCAGTGGTGGCAGCATCAAGCTGTACGAGAGCGACAACCACCACCAGAACTTCCTGGACTGTGTGAAGTCGCGGAAACTACCAATCTGTGACGTGGAGATCGGCCACCGCAGCGCGGCCGTGTGCCACCTCGGCAACATCGCCATCCGCACCGGGAAGAAGATCACCTGGGACGCGGCGAAAGAGACAATCGTAGGCGACGCCGACGCGGTGAAGTGGCTTTCGAAGGAGTATCGCAAGCCGTGGAAGTTGGCGTGAGGTCGGAACCCGCAAAACGCGGCGATCCTGTGCTGATCGGGCTGGCCGCGGGCGTAGGCGGCGTGATCGGAATGTGTGGGTGGGCGGCTCTGTTCTGGGGCCTCCTACACACCTTTTTTCACGGCCCGGTCCTGGCAGGCACGCTGCCGGTTCGGTATGGTCCGGCAGCGACAATTGATCTGCCGGTGTCCGTTGAGGCGATCGCCACCGTGGCGGCGTTCGTGCAACCACTGGCGGTAGTGCTGCTGGTGGCGTTCAACCGCCCGCGGCTGCGGTGGTGGGCGTGGCTCGGGTTCGCGATGTTCGTGGGCGGATTGCTCAGCGGCGGGGTCATCGCGCTCAACCCGAACTGGTACGGGGTGGAACTGGCGGCATCGGTCCAGGGCGGGTGGGTGTGGGCGTGCGGGCTGGGGCTGTTGATCCGCCGGCTGTTCGCCTGGCCGAACCGCTAGATCGCCTCCGGGCCTCGTTCGCCGGTGCGGATGCGGACCACGTCTTCGAGCGGCAGGATGAAGATCTTGCCGTCCCCGATGCGGCCCTCCGGCCCGCTGCGGGCGGCGGAAATGATGGCGTTCACCGTCGGCTCGACGAAGTCCTCGTTCACCGCGATTTGGAGCTGGACCTTACGGAGCATGTTCACCGTCAGCTCGTGCCCGCGGTACATCTCCGTCTGACCCTTCTGCCGGCCGAACCCCTGCACGTCCACGACGGTGAGGCGGAACACCTCCACCTTGTTCAGCGCCTCCTTCACCGCATCCAGCTTGGACGGCTGGATGATGGCGAGCACGAGCTTCATGGCGGACGACCGTGTGGTGACCTTCGCCCCATGCTACCACGTCAACGGCTGACGGTCGCCTCGAACGTGACCGTGTACGGCTTCAGTTGCGGCAGCCGGGACACCAGGGCGGCGGCGTCGCGGGCGTCGACTTCGGTCGGCGTCTTCAGCCGGACGTGCAGCTTCAGCGACCCGAGGCGTGTGACGGTCACCTCGTCAGCCCGGCCGAAGCAGGTAGACCGGATGAGATCGGACACGTCGGGGCGGTCGTCGTCGGGCGCCTGCCCGCGGATCATGGAGATGCTCGGGGCTGGGTTTGAGTCGTCTGGCGCGGGCCGCGACACCGGTGACCAGCCCGGATCAGCAGGCGGCGGGGGCGGGGACGGCATCGGCGGGGTGTACGGTCGGCTGGAGGCGATCGGCTGGGGGCCGCGGGCCGTGACCGGCTGCCATTGTAGGTCCTGGGTCAGGTCCGACGCCTGCGGCGGGGTAGCGATCACCGACCCGCTCCCGTACGGCACCTGCGGTTCAGACACGGCGACCGGCCGCGGCGGCTCGACGGACTCGGAGCGGGGGCGTGTCACATCCGCCGTCGGTACCCGCGTGCCGGTCAGGTTATAGCCGTCGGCCGGCAGAACACTCGCGTAAGACGGCGGCTCGAATCCGTTCGGCCGTCCGCCGACCGTGACCGGCACCGGGAACGCCCCGGGGGTGGCGCCGGTCATGGTGTACCAGTTGGCCGACGCCTTCGGGTACAGACCGGTCGGCGAGTACGGGTTGGTGCCGGGGGTGGGGCTGCCGTACCCGTACCAGCGGTAGG
>CANJKY010000440.1 GCA_947474875.1 Gemmataceae bacterium | reverse complement strand
TGTGTCATGGAAAAGAAATCGGCCGGGGCAGACCCCGGCCGATCAACTCATCCTTCCGGCCGTCACGCGCTGATCTTTTCGGGCTTCTCCGGCTTCCACATCTGTAGCGGCACCTTCTTCCGCACCACGTCGGCGGTCACGATGTGCTTGCCCTTCCGCTCCATCTCCGGCAGGTCGTACATCACGTCCAGCATGATGTCCTCGACGATGCTCCGCAGCCCGCGGGCGCCGGTGTCCCGCTGCTTGGCCAGCCGGGCGATCTCGCGGAGGGCCTCCGGCTCGAACTCCAGCTCCGCTCCCTCCATGTCGAACAGCTTCTGGTACTGCCGCACGAGCGCGTTCTTCGGCTGGCACAGGATGGTGACCAGCGCCTCCTCGTCCAGCGGGTCGAGCGGGGCGAGCACCGGCAGCCGGCCGATGAACTCGGGGATGAGGCCGAACTGGACCAGGTCGTCGGCCGTCACCTGTGGGACCAACTCGCCGGCCGCCTTCTCCGCCCGCCCGGCGTCGGAGGCGATCGCCCCGAACCCGATCGTCTTCTTCCCCACCCGTTTCTTGATCACGTCCTCCAGCCCGACGAACGTGCCGCCGACGATGAACAGGATGTTGGTGGTGTCCAGTTGGATGTACTGCTGCTCCGGGTGCTTCCGCCCGCCCTGCGGGGGCACGTTCGACACGGTGCCTTCGAGCATCTTGAGCAGCGACTGTTGTACCCCCTCGCCGCTCACGTCGCGGGTGATGCTCACGTTGTTCCCGGTCTTGGCGATCTTGTCGATCTCGTCGATGTAGATGATGCCCCGCTGGGCGGCCTCGATGTCGAAGTCGGCCGCGTGCAGCAGCTTGAGCAGCAGGTTCTCCACGTCCTCGCCCACGTAGCCGGCCTCGGTCAGGGTGGTGGCGTCGCCGATGGCGAACGGCACGTCCAGGATGCGTGCCAGGGTGCGGGCGAGCAGCGTCTTCCCGCTGCCGGTCGGGCCGATGAGCAGGATGTTGCTCTTCTCGATCTCCACGTCCGATCGGCCGCCCTCGCCGTGCTGCAGCCGCTTGTAGTGGTTGTGCACGGCCACCGACAGCACCTTCTTCGCCCGGTTCTGGCCGATCACGTACTGGTCGAGTTGCTCCTTGATGGACCGCGGGGACGGGATGGCCGGGGAGGAGGATGTGTTCCCCTTGCCGCCGCCCCGCCGCTTCCGCTCCTGCTCGATGATCGACTGGCACAGGTCGATACACTCGCCGCAGATGTACACGTCACTCGGCCCTTCCACCAGTGGGCCGACGTCGCGGTGGCTGCGGCGACAGAACGAACAGTAGGCGTTCCGGTTCCGGCCCGCGCCCGTGGGTTTCCGCCCGCCGCCCTCGCCGTTGCTCCGGTCCGCCATTGCCGCTCCCCGACGTTGGTGGTATTACCGTCCGATTCGTTCGTGGCGCCGACTGCACTATACCTTCAACAAATCCGCCGTTGTGGGACAAACTGCTAGGCCGGGAACGCTTTCCGGGTGAGACCGGACAGAACTGCCGAATGTGCCGGGCGGGCAGGTCGGCGAACCGGCGGGGGCTGGGTCATCCGGGGCTGGGGGGCTGGGGGGGTGTTTGCCCGCCACCTTCGGGCGGCGGGGGTGGAGTCGCCTGAGCGGGTGCCCCTTTGATCTTCGACGCCATCTTCTCCTTCAACCGCTGGTATTCGCCCTCGGTGATCTCCCCGTTCTCGTACATCTCGCGGAAGGACGACAGGCTCATGCCGGCCTCGCGCTCGGTTTCACCTTTCGGGTTCGACCGCCGCCACCGCTCCAAGAAGTAGAACACCACGGCCGCGGCCACCAGCACCCCGACCAGGATGAGCGAGTAGATGAGGAAGTCGTCGTTCTGGGAGATGCGGCGGACCTTCTCCGCTTCGGTCAGGGCGGACGTCGGGGTGGGCGCCTGCGCGAACATCCTGTCACCCTCCACGCCGGGGCGGAGACGAACCGCGGGTGATTATAGACAGGCCGGCCGGCGGCGTGCGAGGCCACGTTCTACTTTGCCTCCACCGGCGGTTTTTCCAACACCGGCTTGAGCGGGACGGCGGGCAGCAGGTACGTCTTGCCGTTCGCCTTCACGAAGTACCCGCCGCGGGTCTTGTCCTCCCCGCCGACGATCATCTGCACCGCGGTCTTATCGTCCAGTTCGGCGGTGACGGACAGCGGGGCGTCGCCGAACCCCTGCTCCGGCGGGGTGGCGGCGCCGGCCGCGGGGGTCACGTCGGCGATCGCCCGCGGCGCCTCCAGGGCGGCCAGAATGGCGTTGACGCGGAGCGTGTCCACCGCCGCCCCGGCCGGCTCCTTCGCCACCCACACCCCGTTCTCCAGTTCCAGCGTGGCGTCCACCGCCTTGCCGCCCTTGCCCACGTTCTTCCACCCGGACAGGTACAGCTTCCGCACCCGCTTCGGGTCGGTGCGGAAGATCGTCTTGTCGGTCAGGTCGGCGGCGGTCAGGTTGGCGAACGTGGCCTTGTCCGCCACCAACACGAACGGCCGGCCGACCTGCCGGTAGTACACCCCGGTCTTGTCCTCAGTCTCGTTGCCGAAGTGGTACTCCCGCTCCTTGTCCTTGTCCGCCGCCGTCAGGGTCACCTTGGCGGACAGCTTCGGGGCGGCCGGGTCCAGGCCGTACTTCTTGTACTCGTCCGCCACGCCCTCGGCGACCACCCGGTTGGTGGGCACCGCCGCCAGGAATTGCAGCACCGCGAACACCGCGTCCGCGTCCGCCGTCTTACCCTTGTCCGCTTTGGGGGTGACGAACGTCCATTTGCCGGTGCGGAACGACTGATCGGGGCCGGACTCCCGCTTCACTTCCGTTCGCACGCCGTTGCGGAACAGCACCAACCCGTCTGCCCCGGACGGCACGAACGACTGGACCTTCGGGTCGACGTAGCTCAGCCGCCCCTTCGACAGCACCAGGAACAGGTCGCTCGGGATCTTGAAGTCGGTCGCTTTGCCGCCGGCGGTGCGGCGGACGAACACCTCGTTCCCCTCGATCTTGCCGAACACGAAGGTGGTCGGCTCGCCGGCCGGCTTCGGCTCGGGCGGCAGCTTGCCGTCCTTCACCGCCGCCCCTTTCTCCACCCCGTCGAACCACACCTTCAGCTCGCCCTTCTTCTCGGGCTGGGCGAAGGCGGCGTCGTTCGGGTCGAGCAGCACGTCGGTGGCGGCGCGGGGACGAGCGAGGGTGTCGAGCAGCCCGATGACGGCCGACCGCAGGGCGTCGACCGGCTCGGACCCGCCGTACAGTGCCCACACCGGTTCGCTCGACCCCGCCACACGCCGCAACCGGAACCCGCTGCCGAAACTGCCGTCGACTGCGTCAATCCGACCCTTGCTCGCCTCGGCGACCAGGTCGCGGCTTCGCAGTGGTCGCGGGTCCACGATGGTGTTCACCACCGCCTCCAGCCGGTCGATGGGCACGGCGGCGACGGCCGAGTCGCCCTCCACCCGCGCGTACACCTTCGGCGGCGTCACCGGCTTGCCGTCCTTCTCCACCCGCTTGCCCAGGAACAGCACCTCGGGCGGGCGGTCCTTCGCCTTCAGCTCGACGCGGATGGCGGCCGGGTCGTCGGCGGCCAGGCCGTACTTCGGGTAATCCGCCGGCGGCACGTTCTCGGTGAAGTCCTGCACCCCGCTCACCTGCATGTTCACCAGCGAGGCGAGCAGCGGGCGGACGCCGGTGAACCGGTCGGCGTCCGGGGTGGGGGCGCCGGCCGCGTCGGCCAGCCCGTAGGTGGGCGGGGAGACGAACCGCCACTCGTCGCCGGTGCGGGCGAGTTCGAGCGTCTTCCCGCCGCGGGTGACGCTGAACGATGCTAGATCCCCGCCCGGGTTGGCGGCGTCGGCGGACAGCAGCCGCTTCGACCGGAAGTCGGTCAGCCACTTGCCGATGGTCTGGGCGTCCCCGCCGGCGTCCCGGTCGGTGTCGCGGAGTAGGCTGCGGACGTCGGCGGTGCGGACGGCCAGCGGGGTGGTCGGGCGGTCGCCCGCGGACACGAACGTGACCGCCCGTTCCTTCCCCGCCAGGGTGACGCCCACGTTCACCGTCGCCGCCTGGTCCCCCTTCTTCAGGGTGACGGTGTACGCCGGGGACGCCAGCCCGAGGGTGGTCGGGCTGTCTTGCAGCGACGGGTGGTTCACCGGCTTGGCGGCGAACAGGTCCTTCACCACCGCCTCCACCGCGAACGAGTCCACCACCGCCGGCACCGGCTCGGAAAGCGTCCACCGGCCGCCCGTCTTCACGAACACCAGCCGCTGCTTCTGCTGGTCGGCGTGGGTGCGGGTGAGTTCCACCCGGTCCACCTCGTCCGCCTTCACCCCGGCGGTGGCCAGCGGGTCCACCAGCCCGCCGGCCGCCGCGGCAGTGTTGTCCGGCAGCAGCGAGTACACGAGCAGGCCGGCGACCAGGGCGATCACCACCGCGAACAGGACGGCCGTGGTGCGGAAGTTCATGGGTGCGAAGTCCGGGAATGTAGTAGACACACTCGGTCGAAGTTCTCCGAGCGGGGGGGGGG
>CANJKY010000439.1 GCA_947474875.1 Gemmataceae bacterium | reverse complement strand
TGTTCACTTCTTCCAGCGCCTTCCTGGTGGCGGCCAGGGCGTCGGTCCGCTCCTTCTCCGCCTGGGCGATCATCTTGTCCAGTTCGTCCTTCGCGTCCTTCAGCCGGTCGGTCGCCTTCTGCTCGGACTCGGCCGCCGACTCGCGGTCCTGGTTCCGCCGCAGCTCGTCTTCGGCCCGCCGCATCTCGCTCTCGGCCGGGGCGATCTTGGCGGCCACGTCCTTCGCCACCTGCTCGACGGTCTTGCGGGCGTCGCGGGTGTCGAACTCCACCTTCGCCTGACGGTCGGCCAGCTTGTTGGCGATCTCCTTGGCCGGGTCCTGGCGGTTGCGGGGGTCCCGTACGTTGGTGGTGTCCGGGTCGCGGTCGGCCTTCTTCTCCTCCGTGTCCTTCTTCAGTTGCTGCTCGGCGGCAATCACCTTCTCCACCTTGTCGCGGGCGTCCTTCAGGGCGGTCAGCTTGTCCTTCGGGGTGCGGAGGGCGGCGGCCATCGCCTGAAGGTCCTTCGCCACCCCGAGTTGGCGGTCGGCGCTCGTTTTGTAGTCGCCCTGCATGACCGACATCTTGGACAGTTCCATGTCGGCGATGATCTTCCCGCCCCGCCCGCCCACCTCGGCCGCCGCCAGCCGCTCCTTCTGCTCGGGCGTCAGCTTCGCCTTCAGGTCGGCCGTCTGGCCGACGAACGCGGTCATCTCCGCCCGCAGGTCGGTCTGGGCGTCGGCCAGTTCCTCCCGGTCGTCGATGTACCGCTTGGTGCGGGAGGCGTTGGCGAACTGGTGGCTGGCGGTGGACTTGAGCGCCAGGTCGTGCTGGTCGCGGGCGTACTTCTCCAGCTTCTCGGCCGCGTGGTCGAGCGACTTGAGCACGTCCAGCCGGGTGAGCATGCCCCGCAAGGACGACACCACCTGGCGGTGCTTGTCGTAGGCGATCTTCTGCTCGGCCGACGCCGTCTTCTCGTCCGGCGCCTTCACCGCCTTGTCCAGGTGGTCAAGCACCGCCTTCATCTGGTCGTCGGTCAGCCCCTTGAGCTGGTCGGCCACCTCCTTCAGCACCTTCGTCTCGGCCGTCTGGTCGATCTTCTGGAACTGCACCACCCGCAGGGCGGTGGCCACCCGCCGGGCGGTGGCCTCGGCGTCGGCCAGCGCCTTCTGCTGGGCCGCCTTCTGGGCGGCCGGGTCCACGTCCGGGCCGGCGGCGATGGCCGGGCCGCCGGCGAGGACGGCCGTGAGGGTGGCGGCGGCGAGGTGGCGGAGGGTCATGGTCGTCCTCGGGTGTCAGCCGGGGTGAGCGGCCGACGGGAACACGTTCCAGTATTCAGCAGATTCGATCCCGCATCAACGGGTAAAGTTCCGGCCGGGGCCGGCTCTCATGAGTTCGATTTCGTCTTCGCCGCGACCAGCGGGAGTGTGTTCCGCTCCCGCTGGTCGCGGCGAAGACAGGCGCATCGTCAGCGGGACGTCGGCTGGCCGAACACCCCGCGTTGCAGCTTCTCGATCTCGCGGAGGCGCTCGCGGCTGCGGGCCTGCTGGTCCCGCCACTGGTCGAACGCCGCCTGCGACACCACCGCCTTGATCCGCGACTCCGAATACCCGGCCGGCCGGCCCAGCCCGACCCGCTTATCCTGTGGCTGCGTAGCGGTTTCCGGATCGGTCACCGGCATCGGGCGGTCCGGCTTGCGGTCGAACACGGCCACCCGGAACTCCACCCGGTCGCCCACCTCCAGCTTCGCGTTCATCCCACCCGGCCCGACCTTGCTCAGCGCCGCCGTCTGGAAGTTGTACCGCCCGCCGGCGGTCAGCCCGGCCGGCTCGGACTCCGGGTCGGCCGACGGCAGCGGGTAGAACTCCACGTTCTTGTCCACGTCGTAACTGCTGAACACGCCGAGGTCTAGGCGGAATTTGCCCACCTTCGTCTCGTCCGCCTGCACCCGCGTCAGCGGCAGGGCGGTCCACGGGCCGTCGTTCACCCGGTACACCACGAACGCACGGCCCAGGCCGAGCATCGACCGGGCGGTATACCCGATCTGGATCTGCCCGCCGAGCACCAGCGGCATGCCCCGCACCTCGTAATCGTCCGGTGGACCGGTCTCCCACCCCGGCATAAGGAGTTCGTCGTTCAGGACTACCGTCGGCGGACGGTCGGGTAGCAGGGTGATGCCGCGGCGGGGGGCGACCAGGTTGGCGAACCCGTTCTCGTCGGCCACCTCGATGCGGTACGAGTTCACCCCGGGGGGGATGTCGAACTGCACGCCCGCGCTCAGCCCGTCGGCTGCCAGTGTCATCGGCAGGCGGCGGTCCGCCCCCTTGCCGGCCAGCACCAGCGTAACCTCTTTTACCGGCTTGGATACCGTCGTGCTCACCCGCACGGCACAGTCCGGGTGGCACCGCACCTCGCCCTGGTTGGTCACTGTCTCGTACCGCCGCTTGCCGTCCGGGTCCACGTACTCGGGCAGCAGCACCCACGCGGCCACGTCTGTCACCACCGGCCGCGGCGCAAACTCCACCCCGGCCGGCGTTTTCATCCGCCCGTCCTTCACCCGCGCCTTGAACGTGAACGGCTCGGACGCTGGCGGCAGTTGGGCGGTGAACAGGGTGGCGTCGCCGTCCAGCGGGCCGCTGTTCCGAAGCTCGTACCGTTCCTCGGTCCCGTCCGAAGTCCTTACCGTGAGACGGCCTACGGTGTCCTCACTGACCCGTCCGACCACCCTGAGCCGCACCAGCACGGCGTCCCCGGCCGGGTGCAAGGGGGCGGTCAGGTTGTCGATCGCCACCGACCGCGGGATTTCGACATCGTGCAATAGTTGTCGTTCGAGCAGGGCTACGGTCAGCGGGCGGTAGAAGACGAACGCGATGCCCCCCACCAGCACCACGGGCAGCAGCAGTAACAGGGCGTACAGCAAGCGGTTCGGGTCGGCCAGCTTCGCCAGTCGGTGCCGGTCGGACAGCGTCACGGCCTCGTCCGTCACCGTGCCGATGAGCTGCTTCGACATGCCGTCGGTGCGAGCGTCCGGGCGGTTCAGCTGGAGGGCCGTGACCAGCCGGTGGTCGAACTCGGCGTGGGCTTCCTCGGCCCGGCCGGCGAGCGCCACCAGCGACGGCGCGCGGACGAACAGGAAGGCGATCACCGCCGCCGCCGGGTACGCCACCCCCTGGCCGGCGGTTAGGCAAAACCGCACCCAGTACGGGGTGTCGCGTTCGGAGTCGATCGAGTAGTCGATGACGCAGGTGAGGGTGACGCCGGCGGCGACGACCAGCACCAGCGCGGCGGCGGCCACCGCCGCCGAGTACAGCCACTCGCGGCGCTGCCAGGATCGCAGTTGGCGGATCAGGTGGGTCATGTCTCTCTCAAAGCCCACCCACGGCCGTGGGTGGGCTTTCGGGTTAACTCAGCCCGTTCAGCTTCCGTACCGTCCACTCGACGGCGAACAGGGCGATCACCAGCAGCAGCGCCCACGCGTTCCACAGCACCACCTCCTCCCGCTGCACGAACGGGGTGGTCTGCCGCGGCACGCCGGCCGCCAGCCGGTGCAGGTCTTCCTCCCGGTAGAACTGCCCGCCGCTGCTCGCGGCCAGCTTCCGCAGATCCTCCTCGGCCATCCCGCCGGGCGCCTGCTCGTGCTCGGGCGGCAGGCTCACCCGGTAGTCCAGGGTGGCGGTGTCGTCCCCGTTCTCCACCTTCAGGGTGAACCGCCCCTCGCGGTCGAACGGGATGGTGGCGACGAACTCGCCCGGCTGGCTGGGCAGCGCGTTCAGCGTCACCTTGGCCGTCCGCTCGCCGTCCGCCGGCGGGGCGTCAATCCGCTCGGCGGTGGCGGTGATCTTGTCCGCCCGCACCGGCTTCAGGTCGGAGTTGAGCAGCCGGGCGTACACCTGCCCGGTGCGGCCGACCGCCGGGTCCGGGGTGTCGAGCGACAGTTGCGTCATCTTGGTGCCGAGGGTGCGGGGCACCCCGGCGAAGTACACCGCCTGGCTCCAGAACCGGAAGAAGTATTTGTCCGCCTCGTTCCGCCGCCACCGCCAGGTCTCGTCGAACCCGGCGAACAGCACATACCCCTTGCCGTAGTAGTGGGCGGCCAAGAGCGGCATCGGCTTGCCGTCGGCCAGCGTCTCGGTCGGGTGTTGCAGCAGCGTCTCGGCGGCCGGCTTCAGCTTCTTCACCGGGTAGAACCAGTGGATCGGTTCCAGCCCCTCCCACACCTTCTTGCTGTCCGCCGGGTTGTCGTCCAGCATGAGCGAGAACGCCCGCGCGCCGGCCGCCGACAGCACCGGGCGGAACCCGTCCGACCGCTTGCCCGGGTCCATCTTGAACTTGACCGCGTCGAACTCGACCGGCAGCACGTCGGCCAGCGGGGTGTTCAGGTACGACGCCGGCGCGTGCCCCTTGCCGGCCACCTGGATCAGCCCGCCGCCCTCGGCCACGAACTCCTTCACCCACGTCTGCTGCTCGCGGGTGAGGAACGCGGCCGGCACGTCGCCGAGGATCAGCAGGTCGTACCCGAGGAACTCCTGGCGGGTGGCGGGGAACGCCGGCAGGTACGGCT
>CANJKY010000438.1 GCA_947474875.1 Gemmataceae bacterium | reverse complement strand
GTTCCTCACCGGCCTGCACAACAGCCCGCTGCAGGGGGCGAGCGTCGAGTTCTCCGAGCACCGCAAGTACGTGCCCGGCGACGACCTGAAGGACCTGGACTGGAACGTGTACGCCAAGACCGGCCGGTACTACGTGAAGAAGTACCGGGCCGAGACGAACATGTCCGGCTACCTGGTCATGGACCTGTCGAAGAGCATGGGGTACACGTACCGGCAGGAGTTGACCAAGTTCGAGTACGGCATCTGCCTGGCGGCGGCGCTGGCGTACATGATGATCCACCAGCAGGACCCGGTCGGGCTGGTCACGTTCGACACCAAGCTGCGGACGGTGCTGCCGCCGAAGTCGAAGCGGTCGCAGTTGGGCACCATGCTGAGCGTGCTGGCGAACCTGCAGCCGACCGGCGAAACGGACATCGCCGGGGCGCTGAATCAGGTGGCGGCGCTGGCCAAGGGGAAGTCGCTGGTGATGCTGTTCAGCGACCTGCTGACCGACCCGGCCGAGGTGATCCGCAGCTTGTACCGCCTGCGGCACGCCGGGCACGAGGTGATCTTGTTCCACATCCTCGATGAAGCCGAGGTCCACTTCCCGTTCACCGGCCGCATCGAGTTCGAAGATCCGGAGTCGGAGGACAAATTGCAGGTGAACGCCGACGGCATCAAGGACGACTACCTGGCCGGGCTGGCCGAGTTCCGCGAGCAGTTCAAGCGGGAGTGCGGGCTGGCGAACGCCGACTACGTGCCGATGGACACCAGCGTCGGGTTCGACAAGGCGCTGCTCGAGTACCTGGTCACCCGCACGCGGCGGTTCGGGTGATTCCCCGCCGCTCGCGGCGTAGCGGGGTTGCTACCCCCGCAGGGCGATCGAGTCCGCCACCCCCAGGTTCTGGTAGATCTGTCGGGTCGCGTCCGACTTGTTCAGCGTGTAGAAGTGGATGCCCTTCACCCCGCCGTCGATCAGCCCGCGGCACTGCTCGGTCGCCCAGTGGACGCCCACCCGCTCCACCGCCGCGTCGTCCGCGCACCGGGCCGCCATCCGCAGCAGCCCGGCCGGGATGCGGCAGCCGGCGGCCAACTCGGCCATCCGCACCAGCCCGGCCCGGGTGGTCACCGGCATGATGCCGGCGACGATCGGCACCTTGATGCCGGCCAGGTCGCACCGCTCGCGGAAGTCGAAGAAGTCGCGGTTGTCGAAGAACAGTTGGGTGCAGATGTAGTCCGCCCCGGCGTCCACCTTCCGCTTCAGGTGGTCCATCTCGGCCAGCCGGTTGGGGGTGCCCGGGTGCCCCTCCGGGAAACCGGCCACGCCCACCCCGAACCCCCGCTTGTCGGTTGTGTTCGACCGACCCCGCACGAACTTCACCAACTGCTCGGCGTACTGGAACGCGTCCTTGCTGCGGTCATAGTTGGCCAGGTTCTTCGGCGGGTCGCCGCCGAGCGCCAGGATGTTCTCCACCCCGGCGGCGGCGTACCGGTCGAGGATGGCGGTCATCTCGTCCAGGCTGTGGCACACGCACGTCAGGTGGCTGACCGCCGTCAGGTCCGTCTCCTTCTGGATTCGGACGATCAGGTCGTGGGTGCGGTCGCGGGTGGACCCGCCGGCCCCGTAGGTG
Source organism: Gemmataceae bacterium (assembly GCA_947474875.1). Taxonomy (GTDB): domain Bacteria; phylum Planctomycetota; class Planctomycetia; order Gemmatales; family Gemmataceae; genus JALHQU01. The sequence goes on along the minus strand of CANJKY010000438.1, from coordinate 2,955 downwards.
ACGGACACGAACGACGGCTTCAGCTCCTGCAGGTGGGCGATGGTGCGGAACAGCTCCTCGCTCGCCGCGTCCGTCTTCGGCGGGAAGAACTCGAAGCTGAACGTGGTGCGGTCGCGGTCGAGAATGTCGCGGATGTGCATGGGTGCGGTGCCCGCTCCGCGGGCTGTGGGGTCCGAGCCGGTGTTAGTGTACGGGGTGGGGGACGAAGAGACCTCACCCCCCCGGTCCCCCTCTCCGAGCCGGAGAGGGGGTGTTCAAGTCGCCGTCGTGGCTGGTGTGCCCGTTCCCCCGCGCAGACGCGGATGCACATCTCGGATGCCCTACCATTTTGAACACCCCCTCTCCGATTCGGAGAGGGGGCCGGGGGGTGAGGTCTTCACTTCCTACACTACCCGCACCTGATTCTTTGGAGCTACCTCGATGGCCGTCTCCTGGCGCGGCGTGTTCCCCGCCGCCTGCACCCAGTTCCACCAGGACTACTCGCTGAACATCCCGGGCACGCTCAAACACCTGGACGCGATGCTGGCGGCCGGCGTCCACGGGTTCGTGATGATGGGCAGCGTGGGCGAGAACACTACCCTCGAACCGAGCGAGAAGCGGGAGCTGCTGAAGGCGACGGTGCAGCACATCGGCGGGAAGGTGCCGGTGCTGGTCGGGGTGGCCGAGTACACCACCGCCCAGGCGTGCCGGTGGGCGGCGGATTCGCAGAAGCTCGGGGCGGACGGGCTGATGGTGCTGCCGGCGATGGTGTACAAGAGCGACGACCGCGAGACGATCGCCCACTTCCGCAGCGTGGCACGGGCCTCCGACCTGCCGATCATGGTGTACAACAACCCGCCGGCGTACAAGACGGACGTCACCCCGCAGATGTTCGCGGAGATGGCCGACGAGCCGAAGTTCGCGTGCATCAAGGAGAGTTCGGACAACCCGCGGCGGATCACCGACATCATCAACCTGACCGGCGACCGGTACGCCATCCTGGCCGGCGTCGACGACCTATTCCTGGAATGCTGCATGCTCGGGGCGGTCGGGTGGATCAGCGGGCTGGTGAACGCCTTCCCGGCCGAGAACCGGCTGATCTGGGACCTGGTGCAGGCCGGCAAGTGGGAGGAGGCGCGGAAGGTGTACCGCTGGTACACCCCGCTGCTGCACCTGGACACGCACATGAAGCTGGTGCAGTACATCAAGCTGGCCAGCGCCGAGTGCGGGTACGGCACCGAACTCACCCGCCCGCCGCGGCTGCCGCTGGTCGGCGACGAGCGGGAGCAGGTGCTGACCATCATCCGCACCGCCAAGGCCACCCGGCCGAAGGTGAACAAGTAAAGCGCACGCGGAGGACGCGGATTTCAGCGCGGATCAACGCAGATGAAAGACAGGATTGTGTCTTGATCCGTGTTCATCCGCGCTGAAATCCGCGTCTCCGCGTGCGCTCGGAACCCATGCACAGAATCCGCGTCATCGATTCGCACACCGGCGGGGAGCCGACCCGGGTGGTGCTGGACGGCATCCCCGACCTGGGCGGCGGGAGCGTGGCCGACCGCGGCCGCGTGTTCCGCGACCGGCACGACGCCTTCCGCTCGTGCGTGGTGAACGAACCCCGCGGGTCGGACATCCTGGTCGGCGCGCTGCTCGTCCCGCCGGTCAACCCGGCGGCGGCGTGCGGGGTGATCTTCTTCAACAACGTGGGCGTGCTCGGCATGTGCGGGCACGGCACCATCGGGCTGGTGGTGACGCTGGCGCACCTGGGGAAGATCGGGCCGGGCGAACACCTCATCGAAACCACGGTCGGCGACGTGACCGCCACCCTGCACCCGGACGGCCGGGTGAGCGTGCGGAACGTACCCAGCTACCGGCACGCGACCGGGGTGACGGTGGACGTGCCGGGGTACGGGGCGGTGAGCGGGGACGTGGCGTGGGGCGGCAACTGGTTCTTCCTGGTGGGCGACCACAGCCAGCGGCTGGAGGTGAGGTACGCCGAGCCGCTCACCGCGTTCACCTGGAAGATCCGGCTGGCGCTGGAGGCGGCCGGCATCACCGGAGACCCGGCGCTGAACGCCGGGCTGATCGACCACATCGAACTGGTCGGCCCGCCGCACGACCCGGCCAACCACGGGCGGAACTTCGTGCTGTGCCCGGGGAAAGCCTACGACCGCAGCCCGTGCGGCACCGGCACCAGCGCCAAGCTGGCGTGCCTCGCGGCGGACGGCAAGCTGGCCCCCGGCGAGGTGTGGCGTCAGGAGAGCGTGCTGGGCAGCGTGTTCGAGGGCACGTACCAGCCGGCCGGCGACCGCATCATCCCGACTATCACCGGCTCCTCATTCCTCACTGCTGAAAATACTCTTCTGGTTCACCCAGACGACCCGTTCCGGGACGGCGTCCGAGCGTAACCCACCCCACGCGACACTTCATGCCGACCGATTCATCCGACGACTCACAACAATCCCCGTGGCGGAGCCGCGGGTTGACCGCGCTGGTGCTGCTCGCGGCCGGCGGCGTCGGTCTGGGCGTCGCCCGGCTGTCGCTCCCCGGGGCGGCCGACGACACCGCGTCGACTGCGACACCGGCCACACGCCCAGTCCTCCCGATGCCGGTGCCCCCGCTGCCCGTCGAGGACGACACCCCGGTCATCGGGGTGACGCTGGGCGACCAGCACCGGGCGTACCTGCTGGCCGACCTGTGGTGGCCGGACCGGCACGTGCTGAACGACCAGGTGGGGGAGGTGCCGCTGTCGGTCACGTTCTGCAACCTGAGCAACTGCGTGCGGGCGTTCACCGCCGACACCCGCGGGCAGCCGCTCGACCTGGCGAGCGGCGGGCGGCACCCGCACAAGGCGCGGAAGATGGTGCTGCGGGTCGGCGGGCGGACGTTCGAGCAGGAGACCGGCGAGCCGCTGGACGGCGACACCCGGCGGCCGTTCCCGTACCAGCCGGTGGCCGCCGTCCGCACCACCTGGGG
>CANJKY010000437.1 GCA_947474875.1 Gemmataceae bacterium | reverse complement strand
TCCGGAGCGGCCGCCATGCCCGCGACGGTGGTGGAGGCGGTCAAGAGCCTGGGCGGATCCTACCAACAGACGTTCGACCCGAAGACCCGCCAGCCGGGTCATACCATCTGGTTCGGGGGAGGCGACGCGGACCTCAAGAAACTCCCCTCGATCCCGCTGCCGTTCACCCTCGGCCTGTCCAACTCGAAGGTGACGGCCGCCGGGCTGGACGAGCTCAAGGGGATGCCCACCCTGGTGGGCGTGATCTTCGACGGCCCGCGGGTGACGGACGAGTGCTGCCGCGTCCTCCGCAGGAACGGCCTGCTGCACCGATGGCACCTCGCCAGTACCATGGACGACGGCCGCCCCGCCTCGCCGGCCGAGGTCACCTGGCTGAACCTGTCGAACACCGGGGTGACGGACGCCGGGCTGACGGAGTTCCGCGAGTTCACGAACCTGAACGCCCTGCGCCTCCCCCCACCGTCGGTCACGGAGGCCGGGCTGCGGGAGGCGGCCAAATTCCCACACCTCACCCGACTGACTGTGGTCACGTCCGACGGCAAGATGCCGGCGAGCAAGCTGAGGCACCTGCGGGGGGCGGCCAAGCTGACTGACCTCGACTTCGGGTTCGGGTCCGGGTCCGGGGGGCAAGACGCCCGGGTGGTGACGGACGAGGTGATCCGCACCCTGCGGGAGATCGGCCTGCTGCACGCCCTGTGGCTGTGCTCCGGGCCCGGCCCGGAGCGGCCCGCGTCGGCCAAACACGTCACCTGGCTGAATCTCGGCACCACCGGCAACAACGCCGTCACCGACGCCGCCCTGCGCGAGCTACAGGAACTGACCAGCCTCCAGCGGCTGGACTTGCCGAACGGCCCGCTGACGGCGGACGGGGTGCGGTCGCTGGCCGGGATGAATGCCCTGAACTGGCTCACCATCCACCCGAGTCAATTGACGGATGAGGTACTGAGGACCTTGCGCGAGATCGGGCTGCTGCACGCGCTGACCCAGGCGTCCGGCAGCGGGCCGAACGGCCGCCCGACCGGCCCGGCCGACGTCACCTCGTTCAGTTTGTCGGCCGCCAAGGTGACCGACGCCGCCGTGGCGGAGCTGAAGGTGTTCCCGAACCTGACCTCGCTCGACCTATCGAGTAACACCCTGACCGCCGCCGCGCTCAAAGAGCTGAAGGCGTTCCCCCGCCTGTCGACCGTTCGCATGGATACGACGGCGGTGACGGACGAGGCGGTCCGAACCCTGAACGCCGCCGGCCGGCTGCACGCCTTGTGGCTGGCCACCACCAGCGGCCGACACCGGCCCGCCTCCCCCGACGACGTGGTCCGCCTGGAGTTGGGGCAGACGGCCGTGTCGGACGCGGGGCTGAAGGAGGTCCTCGCCTTCCGCAACCTGACCGACCTGAACCTGAGCGGCCGGGGTGTGACCGACGCCGGTCTGAAAGACGTCGGCAAACTGAAATCGCTCGTTCGGTTGGAGCTTTCCGGAACCCGGGTGACCGACGCCGGGCTGAAGGAGCTGACCGGGCTGCGATCCCTCACGCACCTGGATCTAGGCGGTACGAAGGTGACCGGCGACGGCCTCAAGAATTTACAGGGCCTCGACGCGCTGAGGCGGATCAACCTCCACGACGACCAGGTGTCGGACGCGACCCTGCGCGGTTTGCGTGAGGCCGGCTTGCTCCACGCCCTGGCGTGGGCGTTGGATGCGAAGTCTCAGCGGCCGGCGTCCGCCGCGGACGTGGCCACGTTGCAACTGCTGTCGGATGGGGTGACGGACGCCGGGTTGAAGGAGCTTGCGGCCTTCCCGAATCTCAGCCATCTGGTGCTCTTCAGCCCGCGGGTGACGGACGCCGGGCTGAAAGAACTGGCTGTCCTGAAGAAACTCGTCTCGCTCAAGCTCATAAACACCAAGGTGACGGACGCCGGGGTGGCCGAACTCCAGCGGGCGTTACCGGCGTGCCAGGTTCGACGATAGTGAGCGGCGCGGGTCGGTTTCAGACCCCCGAGGAGTTGGTGCGGTCACTTCTTCGCCGCGGGCAGCACCTGCAACTCGATGTGCGACGGGTGGGCGGCCGAGCGGTGAACCTGTTGGGTGGCCTTCCGGAAGTCGTCGTCCGTCGCCTCGAAGATGTTCGGCACGTACGTCTGCGGGTTGCGGTCGATGAGCGGGAACCAGGTGCTGCTCACCTGCACCATGACGCGGTGGCCCTTGCGGAAGCAGTGGTGCCCCCAGTGCAGGTCGACGGTGTACGGCTCCACCTTCCCGGCCGTCAGCGGCTCCGGCTTCTCCAGGCTGTGGCGGAACCGCGCCCGCACCGGCTCCCCACTCACCAGCAGTTGGAACCCGCCCATCGCCGGGTCGTCCGGGCACTCCTCCGGGTACACGTCGATCAGCCGCACCACCCAGTCGGCGTCGGTGCCGGTGGTGGCGGCGAACAGCTTCGCCGTCATGCTGCCGGCCACCGTCACGTCTTCGGTGAGCGGGTCGGTCTCGAAGGTGAGCACGTCCGGCCGCTGGTGGGCGAACCGCTGGTCCTCCACCATCCACTCCTTCCACTCCCGGCCGGGGTAGGTGGGCGTGACCGGCCGCGGGCGGTACGGCACCGGCTTGGCCGGGTCGGACTCGTACTCGTCGAACGCCGCCTTCTCGTCGGCCGGCGGGTCGGCCGCCAGCTTGCCCTTCGGGTGGAAGTACAGCTTCTTCGCCACCGCCCCCTTCGGCGGCCACGCCGCGTGCGACACCCACCGGTTCGTGCCCGTTTGGAACATCAGCGCCTCCGGCCGTTCGGCCGGCCCGCGGTCCTTCAGGTAGTGGGCGAAGAACGAAGCCTGCACGTCCTGGCGGAACGTCTTGCCGGTGGCCGAGTCGAACCCCACCTTGCCTAGCGTGTCGCCCCGCCCGCCCGCCCACCCGCCGTGGTTCCACGGGCCGACCACCAGGAAGTTCTGCCCTTTCGTGTCGTTCTTCTCCAGGTACTCGTAAATCTTGAGCGGGCCGCGGAAGTCCTCCTGGTCGTACCACCCGGCCACGTTCAGGGTGGGCACCGTCACCTTCGTCAGCCGCGGCTCTAGCGACTGCTTCTTCCAGAAATCGTCGTAGTTCGGGTGGGCGACGAAGTCGTTCCAGGTGGGCATCTTGCCGTGGAAGTGCCTGGCATTCACGTTCGACAGCGCGCCCAGGTTCAGGTACCAGTCGAACGTGTCCCGGCGGTCGAACTTGAAGCTGGCGTTCGACTTGTCCGTCTCCATCATGGCCACGTACTCGAACCCGTAGCTCAGGCGGAACGCCCCGTTGTGGTGGAAATCGTCGCCCAGGAACATGTCGGCCGGCGACGCCTGCGGGGACACGGCCCGCAGCGCCGGGTGCGGGTCGAGCATGGCCACGGCGGTCAGCCAGCCGTCGTAGCTGATGCCGAGCATGCCCACCCGCCCGTTGTTCCCGGTCGCGGTCTTCAGCAGCCAGTCGATGGTGTCCGCCGTGTCGCTCGCCTCGTCCACCGCCTTCGGGTCCTTCGGATCGCGGGCCGGGCGGGTCATGACGAACTGGCCCTCCGACCGGTGCCGCCCGCGGATGTCCTGGAAGGCGAAGATGTACCCGTCGGCCGCCAGTTCGCGGAGGTAGCTCTGGAACGACCGCTCCGGCCGGCCGTCGATGCCGTAGGGGGTGCGGAGGAGGATGATCGGCAGCGGCTCCTTCGCCCCCTTCGGCACGTACACGCTGGTGTTCAGCTTCACCCCGTCCCGCATGGGCACCATCGCCCCGGTGCGGTCGAACCGCGGGTCCGACCCGGGTGCGTCCTGCGCCACCGCGGCCGGCACAATCAGGGCGACGGCAGCGAGCACGAGCCACGTCTTCGCGGTCGGCGGGGTGGAGGTTATCGGGCCGGCTCCTGGAGAATCTGGCGGCGGAAGGCGTGGTGGTCCGGACCGGCAGCGTATCGGCCGGCCCGTTCTGTCGCCAGCAGATTCCGAACATCCCAGGGCCGGGCGGCGACGGTTGCGTACACTCCTCTGCACCAGTCAGGCTGATCCCTCCCCCTGTATCGAGGCTCCCATGCCGATGACCCCCCTCCTCCTAGCCATGCTCCTGGCCGCCGACCCGACCGACCTACCGCTGTGGGGTGAGAAGATCCCCGGCCCGACCAGCAGCGACGCCAAGAACTTCCCGACGCTCACCTTTCACCCGGCCCCGGCGGACAAGGCCACCGGCGCGGCGGTGGTCGTCTGCCCCGGTGGCGGGTACAGCGGGCGGGCGACCGACCACGAGGGCAAGCAGATCGTCGAGTGGCTGAGCGCCCGCGGGGTTCACGCCGCCGTGCTGAAGTACCGCACGGCGGGCGAGTCGAAGATCACCCCGCCGCTCGAACCCGGCCCGATGCTCGACGTGCAGCGGGCCGTCCGCACGGTGCGGGCGAAGGCGAAGGAGTGGGGCGTGGACGTGAAGCGGGTGGGGGTGTGGGGGTTCTCGGCCGGCGGGCACCTGGCGTCCACCGCGGCCACCCACTTCGACGCCGGCAAGGCCGACTCGACCGACCCGATCGAGAAGCAGAGTAGCCGGCCCGACTTCGCCGTCCTC
>CANJKY010000436.1 GCA_947474875.1 Gemmataceae bacterium | reverse complement strand
GTGGGCGGCGTAGTCGTACAGCCGGCAGGTGCGGAGGGTGTCCAACAGCATGTGCGGCCGCCAGATCACCCGCACCATCTCCCCGCGGTACTTGCTGGTGAGCTCGTGCTGGGCCTCGGTCAGGTGGTACAGCGGCACCATCGGGTCGGTGTGGTGGGCGGTGTGCTCCATGATGTGCCGCATCAGCCAGCGGAACCCGCGGGGGAACTGGAGGTACGGGGTGGCCTGCACCTGCATCTGGAAGAACGACGGGCTGGGGGCGTCCAGCCTGGAGAACCACGCAACCTTCGGGTGGGTGTGCTGCTGGAAGATGATGAACCCGATCAGCCAGTTCCACACGAACTGCGGCAGGGCGAACCCGACCAGCCAGTTCCAGGCGATGCCCCACGGCTGCCAGCCCGCCGCCCACGCCAGCCCGGTCAGCCACACGGCGACGAACGCCAGCACGAACAGCCGGTCGAACTGGAACGCCCGCGGGTTCTTCGGCCGGTGTTCCTTCGACGGCAGCATCTCCCACTTCAGCCAGATGTCGGCAAAGTAGTACAGCCCGATGCCGTACCACGTTCGATAGCGGCGGGTGAGCCACCGCTTCCACACGGGGAACGCCCGGTACTCGGCCACATCCAGCGGGGGGAACGACGAGTCCTTCTCGCGGATGTTGGTGAACGCGTGGTGCAGCCGGTTGTGCGAATGCACCCACGAACTGAGCGGGTGCAGCGCCGGCAGCAACCCGAGTCGGGCGGCCAGCCGGTTCATCCACCGCCGCGGGAACAGCGACCCGTGTGCCGCGTCGTGTCCGACCACGAACACCACGGCGATGAGCAGCCCGTTCGCCAGGGCGAGGGGGATTTGCGCCCACCACCACGGCAGCACCGCCACCAGCACCGCCGTGACCAACCACGCCCCGCCGGCCCCGAGTAGGGACGCAAGTCCTTTGGGAATCGACCGCACCCGCCGCTCCGGTTTCATCCGGCTGCGGACCTCATCCGGCGACTGGTGAATGGACGATTGGCGGGGCTTTCGGTCGGCGGCAACGGGGGGTGCAGACATCAATGGGGTCTCGCCGGGCGGAACAGGTAGCGTAGGCCCGGCCTACGCCTTGTTCAACACCAGATCGACCACCCAACACCCGCGGACGTGCGGCTCACGTCGGGAAGGGGATACGGCTGCCGCGGCATGTCTGTTCGTAGGTGGCTTCCAGCGGCACGGACACACACGGCCCGCCGCGGAGCCACAGCCCGAGCGTGGGTAACGGCTGGCCCAGAGTGAGATCGTGTCGCCAGAACTCCAACTGGCCGTCGCCGTTGTTCCCGACCGGGCGGTAGGCGGTGGCGTACAGCGGTGCTCCCCATGTCGGCTGCGGGTGGCCGAGGTGCTCCATCAGGGCGTCGTGCAGGTTCGCCGTCCGGGTGGTGACCGGATCGACCACGATCACCCCACTCCCGCCCCGCAGGTAGCCCTCACATTTGGTGACGAACGCAGCCCGACTCTCGGGCCGGTCTTTGTTGGCCGGGGAGACCAACTCCACCGCCCCGACCAGTTGTCGGCCACCCATCTGGCGGTATACCCGCACCTCGGCCACGTCCGTTTCCAGCGCGAACGGGATGGTGGCGGTGGCCGCCGGCGGTGTCCACCCCCCGCCGCTCCCGCCGGGCCAGTCTTCCATCACTGCCACGTCGATCTCGATCCCGAACTGCACGTTGGCCTCGGCGAAGTAGTCGGGCGGCAGGCGGGCGTTCAGATCGACGGCGATGGCCCCGGCCCACAGGTTGTGGAACGAGTGCCAGTCGCGGCGGTCGGCCAGTGGCGGGCGGAAGTGGTCCAGTAGCGGCATCAGCGGCCCTCAAGGTACTGCCATCATACCCGAGCCGTCATTGCTTCCCCAGCACCAGATCGACCACCCAACACCCGCGGACGTGGGGCCCTGGCCCGCGACAGTGGGCGAGCACGTCCGGGTGGTCGCACCCGGCCTCTTCCAGGGCGTCGGCCAGGATCGGCATGCGGTCGAAGGCACGATCCGCGTAGATGCCGGTGGCGAGCGAGACGGCGGCTTCGGATCGCCACGCGGGGTCGAATGCGACCGGGCGGAAGGGATTGTCAAAGATGTCGCGGACTAGCCAACCGCCCGGCCAGTCGGCCTGCTGGCTGAGGTGATCGAAAAGATGATCATCAAGGCCACGGTGGTGTATGTGCAAGCCGTGGTAGGCGATGTGAGCGGCATTCACCAACTGGAGGGCTTTTTCCGGGTCGCCAAGGGGGGCTTGTTTTGGTGTGTCATCGGCATCCATGTCGTATTCGTTGGGGTCGATGCCCTTGATGTGACGCACTCGGAATTCGCCGTGCATCGATCGACGACGTTGCCGGCTGAACACCGACTCGAAATCGAAACCGAATGTCGGCACCTCAGCACGGTAGACAGCGTGGCCTAGCTCATCGGCCGTCGCCTGCCCATCTGCCCACCGTTCGGCTACCTCAACTGCTCTGCGTGAGGAGTCGTGATACAACCACCGATCCCAGATGACGCGCAAACCACCGCAAACGTAAAGCGCTGCTTTGCGCTCCGGAATGCGGTCGCCCAGGTAGTCAAACAATGCCCATGGGTCGGTCGCGGCCAGCCATTCGGCTTCGGTCATGGGCGACCCTCCGACGTGGTTGATCTGTTCGCGGCGAGTGAAACGAGCCGGCTGAGCCGGCTCGTTTCACTCGCCGCGAAAAACCCTACTTGATCGGGTTCCACGCTCGGCCATCCGCGGCCATCAGCTTGTCGGCGCAGTCCGGCCCCTGGCTACCGATCGCGTACTCCTGCGGCTGCGGGGTCTCCGCCCGCTCGCTGGCCTGGATGATCGGGTCCATGATCTCCCACGCCCGCTCGATCTCGTCGCTCCGCATGAACAGGCTGGCGTCCCCCTGGATGGCGTCGAGCAGCAACCTCTCGTAGGCCTCCGGCAGCGCCTTCTGGTGATACGCCTCCTTGTAGTTGAACGCCAGGTCCCGCGGCTGGAGGGCCACCCCGTCCACGCTCGGCACCTTCGTCTGGAAGTTCAGGTCGATGCCCTCGTTCGGCTGGAGCACCAGCCGCATGTGGTTGCACTTCAGCATTTCGCCGGGCGGCAGCGGGAACAACAGGTGCGGCGGGCAGTGGTACTGGATGAACACCTCGCTGTACCGGCTTTTCATCCCCTTCCCGCTGCGGAGGTAGAACGGCACGTTCTTCCACCGGGCGTTGTCGATCTTCAGCTTCACCGCCGCGTAGGTGGGTGTCTTCGTCGTCTCTGGCACGCCGGGTTCGCCGCGGTAGCCGGCGTACTGGCCGACGCTCACGCTCTGGCAGGCCTGGTCGAAGGAGGGGATGACGACGCTGTCCAGCACCTTCACCTTCTCGTTCCGCAGGGTGTCGGCCGAGAATCGGGCCGGGCTTTCCATCGCCACCAGACTCAGCACCTGCAGCAGGTGGCTCTGGAACATGTCCCGCAACACGCCGGACCCGTCGTAGTACGCCCCCCGCTTGCCCACCGTCACCGTCTCGGCCACGGTGATCTGTACGTGGTCGATGTACTGGTAGTTCCACAGCGGCTCGAACAGGGTGTTGGCGAACCGGAAGATGAGGATGTTCTGGACCGTCTCCTTGCCCAGGTAGTGGTCGATGCGGTAGAGCTGGCTCTCCCGCCAGTGGCGGTGCAGCGTCTCGTTCAGCGCCTTGGCGGTGGCGAGGTCGTGGCCGAACGGCTTCTCGATCACCAGCCGGCGGAACCCGCCGTTCTCCTTGCTCAGCCCCGCCTCGCCGAGCGCCGTGCTCACCTGCGGGTACAACTCCGGCGAGATGCTCAGGTAGTACACCCGCCGGCCGTTCTCCCCGCCCTCGTTCGCGTCGAACCACTTCTGGATTGGTTCCACCCCACCGGGCTTGGTCACGTCAGCGCTCACGTAGTGCAGCCGTTTGGCGAATTCGGCCCACTCCGCTTCCCGCCACTCCTCGCCGGACGACTTGAAAGCGTCCATCACCTTCGGGGCGATCTGATCGCGGAAGCTGTCGTCGGTGAACTCGGACCGGGCGACGCCCAGGATGCGGGCCTCGTCCGGCAGCCGCTTCTTGATCGCCAGGTTGAACAGGGCCGGGATCAGCTTGCGGCCGGTCAGGTCGCCGGACGCGCCGAAGATGACCACGGTGAGCGGTTGAGCCATTGCGATGGTGCCAAGGGGAACGGGCGAAACCGACGGACGTGTTTTACGGATGCCGTGGCGTCCCGGCGTGCCGTCTGTTCCGGTGGCGCCGGGTGGGTGGGGTATGCGGCGCGCGGAAGTTTACCGGACGGCGGTTGAGCGGCGGGGCGGCGGCGGCTACCGTAAAGGTGTCGCCACTTCTTCGGGGCACCCGCCGTGGCTCTCACCGACGTCGATAAAGACCTGCTCAAGCGGTGTCTGGCCAAGCAGCCGGGGTCGTGGAACGACTTCGTCGACCGGTACCTGACTCTCATCTACCACGCCATCCACTACACCGCCCACCTGCGGAGCGCCCGCGTCACCCCGGAGGACGTGGAGGACATCGCCGCCGAGGTGCTGGTGCAGATTGTGAG
>CANJKY010000435.1 GCA_947474875.1 Gemmataceae bacterium | reverse complement strand
TTCGGCGGTGGGTTCGGCGGCGGGGCACTCGGGCAGTTCGGGAACGGCGGGTTCGGCGGCGGGAAGCAGTTCGGTTTCGCCGGCGCGACCGGGTTGTAATCGGGCGTGAGAGGAAACACCCCGGCCCGGCTCAACGTGAGCCGGGCCGGGGTGTTTCCTCACCCGTAGAACGCGGCGGCCGCGAAGCTGACGCTCTCGCTCCGGTCCGGGGCCACGTACTGCTGGTAGTGCAGCACCCGCCCGGTGGTTGGTCTCGCTGCCAGGAGCGTCAGGTACGTTGGGGGCAGCCCGCAGATGTTCCGCTCGTCCGCCTCGGCGGCGATGGTGCGGAAGTACCCGTCGGCGTCGGCCCGTGTGAGCGTGTCCAACAGCCGTTCGTCCTGGCCGCGGCTGTGCGCCAGCCGGGCATCGTCCAGCGGCAGCGGGTCGTCGAACTTCGGGCCGATGTGTGCCAGATCCCCGCTGATCAGGTAGCACACCGGCTCGCCCGCCTCCGCCTCGGCCGCCGCTAGCGCGTCGGCCATCCGCCGCACGTCCGCGTCTTCGGCCGGCGGCCACCCCTCCTCCACACTCTCCCGGAACGACCCGACCAGCAGCGGCACGATGCGGGCGCCCGCCCCGAGCAGGAACTGGAGCGGCGGCAGTTCGAGTTCGATCGAGTGCTCGGGCACGTGCGCGGCCGGGTCGTCGAACAACCCGTCGCCGTACCGGCCCACGACCCGGTCGACGAACGCCTGATCCGTTTCCACCGTACCGAGCGGGGTGGCGAAGTGCTGGCGGGACAGGGTGAACCGGGCGGGCGAGTAGTGTGAGGTGGCCACGACCACGAACAGCCGGGCGTCGGTGACCTCGGCCAGCTCCTTGAACCCGAACCCGTAGGTGACGTTCCCTCGGGTGTAGTCCATGTGCGGCAGCAGCACCGCCCGAAGCCGACCGCGCGGGGAGGGGGCCGGCTCGCCCGGCAACCCCGCCCCGCCGGGGGCGGTGAACAGCCCTCTCATCTGCCGCCGGACCCCGGCCGGGTCGTCGGGATACACGCCGACGCACGCCGGCGGCCGCACCGGGGCGTCGACCAACTCCCGCCACTTCGGCCCGTCGAGCAGCAGGGCGTCGTCCAGGGCGGCCACTAAAGCGGCCACGTCTTCCACCGGCACGCCGGTTTCCAGGCCGAGGGTGAGCAACGACCGCCGGCCGTCGATCCGCTTCACCACCTCCAGCCCGGCGGCGTTCACCGCCACCGGTCGGCCGACCCGCCGCGGGTCGAACAGAACGAACCCGCCCCGGTCCCGCTGGGCGGCGAGACCGGGGCGGAGCTTGGGGGCGGCGGGGTCGGACGGGGACATGCGGCGCTTCTCCCGTGGCACCGGCGGGCCGCCGGTGCCACGGGAGCATTTTACGCGGCGATGACGGTCACCGGGCGGGTGGCGGCGGACCGGCGGAACCGCCACCGGCCGGCCGCCCCGCTCAGGGCGAGCAGCCCGCCGTCCCCGCTCAGCAGGCTGGTCCACACCTTGCTGGCGAACGCCGTGTTCACCGTCGTGCCCGGGGCCATGACGGCGGTGGCGTTGTCCTGCTGGCCGGTGATGAGCGCCTTGGTGAGGCGGTGGTACGCCACCCCGGTCACCTCGGTCGTCCGCAGCCCGGCGTTCAGCGACACCCACTGGCCGGCTCCGGCGGTCACGTCGTCCCGGCGGTACATGCCGCCGTCGTTCGCCAGCCAGAACCGGCCGGCGGCGTCGAACCCCATGGACCGCGTGTCGGCGTGCGGGATGCTGTTGTTCGACGTGTCCGCACCGTAGAACAGCGACCCCTGCGACCCGCTCGCCAGGCTGGAGTTGATGCGGAACATCTGGGCGCCGAACGGCGACGCGGGGGTGCGGTCTCCGCCCACGTATACGATCTGATCATTCGTCGGGTCGGCGGTGATGGACAGGTGCGTGCCGCCCTGGAACCCGGGGTTAAGCGTGCTCCCGCCGACGGCGGTGTCCAGCGACGCGGCCGACCAGGTGGCCCCGTTGTCGGCGCTGCGGAAGACGCCGTTCACCACCCCGGAGTTGTTCACCACCGCCGCCCAGGCGGTGTCGTTCGCCCCGAACGCGAACTTGACGTTCGACACCCCGGAGGTGGTCACCTGGTGGTGCCGCGGGATGACCGACCCGGCCCCGTTGATGCTCGCCCACGTCACCCCGCCGTCGGTGCTGCGGAGCATCCCGGCCTGCGCCCCGCCCCGCCCGCCGAGCGAACTGAACCGCCCATACCCGGCCACCAGCACGTTCGAGTCGGTCGCGTCATACGCCACCGCCCCGAAGCTGAGCGAGGTGAAGGTGGTGTTGGACTGGGCCACCGGGGTCCACGTCGAGCCGGAGTCGGTGGTCCGCCACAGCCCGCCGTTCGTGGTGGCGACGACGGCGACAGCCGAGTTGGTCGGGTTCAGCGTGAAGCTTTGGACCGCCCCGGACACGGTGCTGTTCGGGGTGATGTTCTACTGGTTGCCGTTGTTCCGGATGCCGTTCGGCTCCTGCCACGCCGGCACCTGGGCGACGACCGGGACGGCCAGGGTGAGAACGACCAGACCGACGGCCAGTCGCCGGAGGGCGTGGATTCCTGCCATGAATGAAACTTCCGACGGGACGATCCGGTTGGCCGTATCTTGCGGTGAAGGTGGAAAGAGTGCAAGAGTAAATTGTGAGAAACAGGGCTGATTGTGCCGCCGACTGGTTCCTGAGTCAGGTGACCGCTGAAACACCCGCCGGGGTTGTACGTCGGACGCGGGAGCGAGGATCAGCCGTCACCGGCCCTCGCTCCCGGGTCGGGATAACGAAGACGCCTACGAGCGGTACGGTTTGACCACCGCCCGCAGGCGGAGGGGCAGCCCCTCGAACGCCTCGCTCACCGCCTTCGTCCCAGGCTTCTGCCGGGCTTCCAGCTCCGCCCCCTTGCGGAACGCGGCGTCGGCCGACCGCCCTTGCAGGTACTGAGTGAGGCCGAGGAAGTACCAGTACCGGGCGTCGGCCGGGTGGGCAGCGGTGGCGGCGGCGAACAGCCGTTCGGCGTCGGCGTACCGGCCGGCGTCGAACGCGGTCAGTCCGGCGGCGTAACTCTTGGCCGCCCTCTCCGCCGCCGCCGTCTCGACGGACGTCACCTGCACCACCCCGCCGGCCCGCGCCTCGGCCAGCCGGGCGGCGTACTGGTTGGCCTGGTCGGCCAGCTTCTGCTCGTACTGCTTGGCGGCTTCGGCCCTGGCGTTTTCGGCCGCGGTCGCCTTCGCCACCGCATCGTCGATCCGCTTGCGGGCTGCCGCTTCGGCCTCAGCCTTCGCCGTCGTCCTCACCGTCTCCGCGTCCTTTTTCGCCTTCGCCAGTTCGGCGGCCGTGTCCTTCGTCGCCGCTTCCACCGCCGCCTTCACCTTGTCGTCCACGCCTTTCTTGGCTTCGGCCACCGCCTTGTCGGCATCCGTCTTCACCTTCTCCACCGTCGACTTGGCGTCCGCCGCTTCGGCCTTCGCCCTGGCCGTCTCATCGGCCGCCGCCTTAAGGTTGGCCTTCAGCGTGTCCGCCTCCTTCTGGACGGCGATGAGCGCCTCGGCCGCCTTCTTGGCGTCGCCGGCGGTGGCGGCGGTGGTCAGTTGCTTGATGGTGGCGGGCAGGTTCGCCGGGTCGAACTTGTCGTCGACCAGCTTGGCCGACTTGAGTTCGGTGACCACCCCGGCCAGCGACGCCTCCGCCGCCTTCTGCTTCGCCACGGCGTCCGCGGTCGCCTTCTTCGCGGTCGCCAGTTCGCCTTCGACCTTCAGCCGCTCCTTTTTGATGTCTTCACCCAGCGCTTCTATCTTCGCGATTGCAGCCTGTTTATCCTTCTCCACAGCTGCCTTGGCGTCGCCCAGGTCCTTCAGCGAGGCGTCCAGCTTTTTGGAGTAGTCGGTTATCGTCATCTTGAATCGTTCGGCGTCGGCCTTGGCCGTGGCGAGTTCGTTGTTCGACTTGGTGAGTGCGGCGGTCAAGTCGGGTAGTTGCTTCTTGGCGTCGGCCGCGTCCTTCTTCGCCGCCGTCAGTTGCTCGCCCAACTCCTTCTTGTCCGCCTCCGCCTTCTGGAGCGTCTCGTCCAGTTGCTTCTTGGCCTCGGCCAGTTTGGCGGCCGCGTCCGGGTCGCCGGTCGGGCGGACGGCCGCCGGCGCCGGATCCTTCTTCTCGTTCGGGATGACCCCGCCGAAGTACAGCCCGGCGAACGTCACCCCGCCGGCGAGCAGGCCGAACGCGGCCCCGCCGATGAACTTGCCCAGCCCGGACGAGGTGCGCCCGGCCGGGCGGAGGTCGTCGTCCTCGTCGTCCGTCGGGCGGGGCTTGGCCGCGGCCGCGCTGGGGACGATGAACTCCTTGGACGACTTGCGGGTGGACTTGGCGACCGGCCGGGCGGCCGCTTCCTCGGCGTCCAGGTCCAGGTCGGGCATGCTGCGTGCCTGTTCGGCCGGCTCTTCGGCGGAGAAGTCCGGGCTGCTCAGGTCGATCCGCCCGCTCGCCTGGCTGGCCCCGGCCGGGTCGTCCACCTGGGGCAACTCGAACCCGATGCCGTCGTCTTCGTGCTCGCCCGCGGCGGG
>CANJKY010000434.1 GCA_947474875.1 Gemmataceae bacterium | reverse complement strand
TACTTCTTCTCCGCCTTGAGCGGCAGGGCGGGGATGTAGAACTCGGTGTACCCGAGGTGCATCTCCTGGAACGTCTGCGGCCCCCACCGCACCGTCTCCTTCGGGTCCGGGTTGGCCGGGTTCTTGTCGCTGTTGTCGTACCACACGGTGAACCGCACGATGGTGCCCTTGGGCAGCGTCACCGGGGCGGCGAACTGGTACCGGTGCTGCCAGTTGAAGTCGTAGTGCGGCACGTCCAGCAGCACCTTCGTCTCCCCGTCCGGCAGCACCGCCTCGTACTTGCACGCCTTCCCGCGGACGTGCATGTGCGGGCTGACCGCCGTCACCGTCCCCTCCACCGGCAGGGTGAACTCGGCCACCTCCTTGTGGTTGTCCGCCCCCGGCGGGATCTCGATCTTCGGCTGGGCCACCGGCAGCACCCGGATCTCGTACCGCGGGTTGTCGGCGAACTTGAACCCCACCCGCACCTGGTCTTTGGTGGCGGTGCCGTTCGGCGTGTAGTGGATCTGGAACTTGATGAGCGACCCCTTCGGGATCTTGCGGGCGAACCCGTCGGGCAGGATCTGGTGGCCGTTCCCCGGCACGTAGGCGGCGAAGAACCCCTGCCCCTCGCCGGCCTTCGGCACCAACCGCAGGTGCGGCGGGATGACGAACACCAGCACGTGGTGCACCACGCTGGCGTCGGTCGGGCGGATTTCGGCCGCCCGCATCCACCGGTCCTCGGTCAGCCCGGTCTCGACGAGCACGTTCTGGTACTTCATCACCCCGGTGGCCTTCACCGCGATCGGCTCGGGCACCTGCACGACCAGGTCCGGCTTGCCGATGGCCCAGTCGTCCGGGTAGGTGCGGGGCAGGGGGGCGTCGGCCGGGTCGCCCTCGGGCGCGCCGTCGGCCAGCCACGCCAGCAGGGCGTCCCGGTCCGCGTCCGGCAGGCTGCGGTCGTTCTTGAACGTCCGCGGCTCGCCCGCCTTCGGGCCGACCGCGTGCCACGGCGGCATGGTGGCGTCGGCCAGCACCTTCTTGATCATCCCCTTGTGGCCGATCATGTCGGCCCGGGTGTCCAGGGCGAACGGCCCGACCCCGCCCTTGCGGTGGCACTCCTGGCAGTTCCACTGGACGATGCGGGCGACCTCGCGGTGGTACGTCGGCTTGGCGGCGGCTTCGGCCTTCGGCAGGTCGAGGGCACACCCAGGGGCGGTGGTGGCCGGCACCTTCGGCTCCTGCCCAGCCAGCACCGCGGTGAGGGCGTCTTTCGCGTAAGTGTGGGTCGCGGCCTCCTTGCTGTACCCCAGCCCGTACTGGTCATCGACGGCCCCGCGGTACACCACCGTGCGTTTGGCGTCGAGGACGAACAGGTCGGTGGTGGTGGCCGCGCCGAGGGCAGCGGACAGCTTGCCGTCGGCGTCGTGGATGACCGGAGCCTTGATTCCGGTTTTCCCGACCGCCTCCTTCAACTCCGCCGGCGTGTCGGTGCTGATCGGGGCGAGCAGCACGAACGCCACCTTGTCGCCGAACTCCTTCTCCAGCGCCGTCAGCGCGGGCAGGTACTTCTTGCTCAGCGGGCAGGACGAGCTGGTGACGGCGATCACCGCCGCCTTATGGTCCTTCAGGGCTGCGCTCAGTTTGAACTCGGTGCCGGCGACCGTCTTGGCGGTCAGGTCAGGGGCCATGCGACCGACCCCGGCGTAGGCCGCCGGCTGCGGGATCGGGGTTTCGACCTTCCCGGCGGTAGCAGCCCCGATCAAGGCGAGGACAGCGACGAGCGGGGCGAACAGCTTCGAGCGCATGCGTGACACCTTCCTCGGGAATGGCCGGCCGACCGAACAACCCGCCTCCGGCACGGGAATTACACCCCGCCGGCGGATCGGGTTTCACGGACGGGGTTGTTATAGTGCGGTGACGGGCAGTTCGCACGGCGGTTTGGGTGTAGTCCGCCCCCGACTCACCCCGCCTTGACCCCCACCCCCGCCGCGGTATACCCGGCGGTTCCTTGCGTCCAGTTCGACCCCCCCGCGGCCCCCGGAGGCCGACCGATGCGCCCGGCCTGTCTCGTCGTCGCGTTCGCCCTCGCCCCGCCGCTGGCGCTCGCCCAGACCTCGCCCACGCTGGCGCGGGTGAAGGCACGGGCGGTGGTGAAGGCCGCCCCCGGCGACCTCACCCCGGACACCGGTATGCTGGACCCTGGCGGGCTGGTCACCGTGGTGGCCCCGGAGGGGGCGGATTGGCTGGCCGTACAGCCGCCGTCCGGGTCGGTGAGCTGGATCAACGCCGTGCGGATCGAGTTGCCCGCCTCCGCCGACGGCCCGCCGAAGCCGCCGTTCAACGCCGTCGTGCGGGCGGACAAGGGGGCGGAGGCGCCGATCCGCGCCGGCGCCGTCGGCGTGCCACGCCCGCTGAACGTGCAGCGGACGAAGCTGCCGGAAGGCACCATCGTGCAGGTGATCGGCGCGAAGGTGAAGGCGAAGGCGGACGGCGACGACCTGGAGATGAGCTGGTACCCGATCGTCGCCCCGGCGGACGACTTCCGGTTCGTGCGGCGGGACGCGGTGGAACTGACCGGCAGTTCCCCCGCAGGGTTCGTGGTGAAGGCCGGGGCGAGCGAGAGCAAGCCGCTGCCGGGTACTTCGCCGCCGACGTCGGCCGACCCGGCCGGCGGGCGGAGCGGGGACTGGACGCTGAACGTGCCGGGCGGCACGAAATCGAAGCGGGACGACTTCCCGAACTACCACCCGACGTTCCGGGCGGCGGAGCAGGCCCGCGGGAACAACGACATCGCCACCGCCGAGAGGCTGTACAAGCAGACGGCCGACGAGGTGAGCAAGGAGGGGCCGAACAAGGACGCCGACCTGGCGAACCTGTGCTACGACCGCATCTACCTGATGAAGAACGGCAGCCGGGACGAGTGGAGCGGCACCGCCTGGCGACCGCCGACCACGACGCAGCCGAAGACGGAGTTGCAGCCGTCGGCGGACCCGCTGCCGCGGCCGGCCTCCCCGCCGCCGCGGGCCGAGTTGCCGCGGGAGGAGAAGAAGGCGAGCACGGCCGCCGGGTACCTGAAGCAGACGCGGTTCAAGATCGGCTACCGGCCGGCGTTCGTACTCACCGACAGCCGCGGGTACACCCGGCACTACGTGGTGTCCGGCGGGGTGGACCTGGACCGGTACGAGGGGCGGTGGGTGGAGGTGTCCGGGGAGGAGATGAAGCCGGACGGGATGAAGGACCCGGTGCTGGTGGTGTCGCAGATCACCGCGGCGAAGTGAGCCGCTTCCGACACCCTCTCCCCTTGAGGGAGAGGGTCGGCGACGGCGATAGCCGGCGGCGGGGAGAGGGGTGGTTGGGGAAGAACCCCTCTCCCGGCCCGTCTCGCTCCGCTCGACGGTCCACCCTCTCCCTCAAGGGGAGAGGGCGAATTCAGTAGGTGGGTGCGTGCCGTCGGGTGAGCCGTACACTTTCTTCACTCGAACCTGCACCACGGACTCGTCCATGCACTTCCGCACCGCCCTCGGCCGCCTGCGGCTGATCGGCTTCGCCGAAGGGATCTCCTGGGTTCTGCTGCTCGGGGCGATGGCATACCGCTACTTCACCGGGGTCCACACCGGCGTGCGAATCACGGGCAGCATCCACGGCGGGTTGTTCCTGCTGTACTTCGGGGCGGTGGTGAACGCCTGGGTGGTGCGGAAGTGGCCGATCGTTCGGGGGGTCGTGGCCGGGCTGGTATCACTGCCTCCGTTCGCCACGTTCGTCTTCGACCGCAGCCTGAAGCGGGAGCAGGAGGAGGCGGAACGCAAGCCGACGCCGGAACCGGTGGTCGCACACACGGATTGATCGACTGATTTAGCCGCGGAGCGACGGAACCCCTGGTATACAGGCAATTTGGTGGAGTCCCGGAGGGACGACTGAATCAGGCGCCCCTCCGGGGCTTTGTTCTTTTTCGTGCGTTCCAGGGGTTTGCTCGCTTCGCTCGCTGCACCCCTGGCTACGGGCACCCGCCGCTCCGCGGCTCAGACGGCCCGTCGCAATCCGGCCTGGGATCACCCCGTCACCACCGGTTCCCTCAACTCCACCCACGTCTTGCACCCGGCGTATTCCGGGGTTTCGGTGATCTCGATTGGCGCCGGCAGCGGACGCACGGTCACGTCCAGTACGTACAACCCCGGCCGGCGGTAGGCGAACCGCTGCAGCACCGTCTCCTCGCTCAGGATGTGGTGGGCATCGAGGGCCAGCGCGTCGTCCAGACTGTCGGCGAACCGCACCGCCGTCACCTCTGCCCAGTGGCTGATCCGAACCACCCCGGCCGGCGGGCGTTCCGCTTCCGCGGCATCGAGCAGCGGCAGGAACTCGGCCTTAATGCCCAGCCGCTGCTGCTCGTGGAAGTGCGTCGGGTACAGCAGGAAGCGGGCGTGTTCGGGGCGGAACTCGCCGCCCACCTCGGCGATTCCGCCCTTGCGGAGGATGACCGACTGCCGCCCGGCGGCCAGCGCCCGGCACACCGCCGACCACTCCTTGAACGCGACGGACAGCGAGTTAGCTGACACGGGTTTCCTCTTTCTGCGGGCGGTCGAGAAGCCCCTGCACCGCGTCGTGCGGGGACAGCCCC
>CANJKY010000433.1 GCA_947474875.1 Gemmataceae bacterium | reverse complement strand
CCCCCACGCTCGGGTTCGGTCGGTTCACGCCGCCGGTTCGCCGCGTTCGGGTTGTTCCACCCGCCGGCCGGTCCGCCCGCCCGTTTCCCGCCCGTCCGGCGCCAGCCGCACCCGCCCCCGCGCCGATATCTCACGCGTCACACGCCCCACGGACGCGGCCCGATGGCCAACTTCTACCTGATCCCGCCCCGCGAGTGCCTGGAACAGGCGGTCGCCGAGTTCCTCGCCCGCGTGCTGCCCGGCCTGCCCGCCGACCCGGCCGTCACCGAGGCTCTCCTCGCCGCCGTCGAGTTCGAGGCGAACCGCACCGACGACGTGTACCTGATCCACCGCGAGGACCTGCCCGGCAGCGGGGACGTGGTGACCGACCTGACCATCGGGTTCGGGGCCGAGGCCGGCGACCGGGTGGTGGAGATCGGCACCGCCACCTCCACCCGCCCGGCCCCGGTCCGCCGGTGTACCGTCCTCAACCGCATGTCCGAACACCGCTCGGTTCGCTAAACTAAGCTGAGAGAGGCAGGCACCCGGGGGTGCCTGCCTCTCTCAGAGAACACCTGACTATGAGCGGTCCGAACGACACTGACGACGGCTGGGCCGAGTTGGCCCGCGAACTCGGCCTCGAACAGGCCGCCCCGCCCGCCCCCTCATTCCAGCCGCCCCCGCCGGCCGACCTGCACCCGGTCGAGGCCGAGGACGCCGCCGAAGCCGAGTTCCTCCCGGTGGAAGCGGACCTCACGGGCGAGGGGGACGACGGCGGCGAGTTTGCCGACGATGCCGACGGTAGCGATGATGGGGACGGGTTTGACGCCGACTTGACCGACCAGCCGGCCGAGGCAGGCGAGGGCGGTGAGTCCGGTGAGCCGGGCGAACCCAAGAAAAAACGCCGCCGCCGCCGCCGCCGTCGGAAGAAGGGGCCGGGCGAGGCGGTGGCCGAGGGCGCCGAGCCGGGGGCGGTCGCCGAGTCCGCCACCGGGTTCGACGACGATGAGGAGCCGGACTCCCCCGAGGCCCGCGTCGAGGAAGAGCTGCCGTCCCCGGAGGCGTCCCGCGAGCTGATGGCGAACTGGGACGTGCCGTCGTGGGAGACGATCATCACCACCATGCTGTACCGCCCCGGCGGGCGGTGAGCGGGGCGCCCGACCACACGAGTTGACACCCATGGCCGACGCCGTCATCGACGTGGTGGGGGTCGAGGAACTGCCCACCATCGTCGGGCTGTACAACCAGATCTTCCGCCCGACCCGCACCCTGGAGTCGTTCAGCCGTCGCTACCTGGGGCGGTACAACGTCCTCCAGTTGGTCGCCCGCATCGGCGACAAGCCGATCGGCTTCTTCCTCGGGTTCGAACTCAAGCCGGACACGTATTACGCCTGGTTCTACGGGGTGCTGCCGGAGGCCCGGCGGTCGGGCGTCGGGTCGCAACTGATCGAGGCCGCTCAAAGCTGGGCGGCCCAGCACGGGTACGAGGTGATCCGGCTGGAGTGCCACAACCAGCACCGCCCGATGCTGCACCTGGCCATCGCCCTGGGGTACGACATCGTCGGCATCCGCTGGGATTCGGACCGCGGGGCCAACCTGGTGCTGTTCGAGAAGGGGCTGACGCCGACAAATTGAGCTGAACGTCAATGAGAAAGCCCACGGACGGCCGTCCGTGGGCTTTTGCCGTTACTCGTCGCTCAGCACGCTGTCGAACTCGGCCACCCCGACGCGGGCGCACATCTGCTGGAACTGGTCCTCGAACTCGTCGCTCGTGTGGTGCAGGTGTTCGCCCTCGCACAAGAGCGGCAGGTCCACCCGCCGCCGCACCCCGTACTCCCGCAGCACCCGGCGGAACGGCTTGAGCGTCGGCGAGTACACGTGCAGCAGCTTGTGCTCGTCGAACTGCACCTCGACCGGCTTGGTCGGGTGCAGCACGGCCACCCCGGTACACCCGTCGTTCATCAGCAGGTCCTGGAAGTCGCACAGGTGGCTGGCCAGCACCGGGGCGTCGATGTGCGTGCGGCGGAAGTCGACGTGGTCGTCCGCGTCCCGCCCGTGGCTGGACTCGAGCACCACGTTCACCACCTTGCCGAGCGGCTCGATCAGGCTGAGGAACACGTCGAACAGGGATTCGGCGGACACCGCCGCGGACAGCATGGGCAGCCGCAGCCGGGCCTGCCGGTCGCGGTACACCCGCACCCGGTACCCCTGCCGCGGGCGGACCGGCACGAGCGGGCCGGGGCGGACGGCGTCGGTCAGGGTGAACGCCCCGTACCGGTTGACGGCCAGATGGTGTTCCAGCGAGTCCGCGTTCACAGCGTCAGGTCTCCGGCGGTGGGCGAGCCACCTGTGTTCTGGGCGGAAGGCCGGCTGGGGAACGTCAGAGTGGGGGAATCGGCGGCGGTCCCGGCTCTCGAAAAAGCATACCCGGCGAACCGATTCCTCGTCGGCCCCGGACGCGGCATTCTACGCCCGACACCTCCACCGTAGCACGATTTCCCACGATTTGCCTGCGGTTCGGATTTCGCCGCCGGATTCCGTTCTTCCGGTCCGGCGGGCGAACCGCGTTCCCCGCCCCAGTCTGCCCTACCCGGACGGTCGGGTCGGTCAAACGCGTGCATCGTGCCGCCGTTATCGCCGATAGAATTGAGTCACGGTTGACCGCCCCCCCGCCGAACCCCGAGGTGCCCCGTGCGGACACTGGTTCCCGTCGCCGCCCTCCTCGCCCTCGCCGCCGTCGCCTCGGCCCAGAAGCAAGACCCGACCGTCCTGCCGCCGCCGACGACGGTGGACCGGCCGGGGCAGATCGTCATCGAGCCGAAGAAGCCGAGCACGCCGCCCGCCCTGCCGCACAAGCCGGGCACCGTGGCCGTGCTCAAGGGCACCGACCCGGACCGCCCCGGGTTCATCGTGTTCAGCCCGAACGTGAAGGCCGCGTCCGCCCTGCTGCCCATCCCGTCCGCCGCCTCGCGGGTGGAGATGAAGGACGGGGTGCCGCACGTGGTGATCGTCGGCGAGGCGGGCAAACCGGCCGCCCCCGGCCGGTCCGATCCGCCGTCCACCAAACCGACCCAGGGGTCGAAGCCGGCCGAGCCGGAGAAGGTGGAAGACGGCAAGATCCTGGTCGAAACCTACGACGTGGCGTACTGCCGCGGGTGCAAGGTGGGGTACCTGCACACCCTGGTGCGGCAGTACGTGCGGGACGGCAAGCCGGTGCTGTACGGGTCGAAGAAGCTGACCCTGCAGATCGCCCGGTTCGGGCAGGTGGTGGAGCAGTGGATGGAAGAGGCGACGGTCGAGTCGCCGGACGGCAAGATCTTCTCCACCAGCAACCGCCAGGGGCTGGGTAAGAACCAGATGTTGTCGCTGGTCGGCAAGGTGACGAAGGACGGGCTGGAGGTGACCATCGAGGGCGGGCCGGCCAGGGCCGGGGCGAAGGAACTGGTGAAGTGGCCGGACGACGTGCTCGGCATCGCCAAGGAGGCCACCCTGCTCAAGGACACCCGGCCGAAGCCGGGGGTGTCTGTCGAATACCGGGTGTACTTCGGCCAACTGAACGGCATCATCACCTACCGCATGACCGCCAAACCCGCCGAAGAGGTGGAGGTGAACGGCAAGCCGCGGAAGCTGGTGAAGGTGATCCAGCAGATGAAGCCGCACGGCGACTTCACCCAGCCGCCCGTCACCTACTGGGTGGACCCGGACACCTACGAGCCGGTGAAGCTGGAGACCGACATGCCCATGTTCGGCGGGGTGATGACCGCCGTGCGGACCACCCGCGAGGTGGCCCTGGCGAAGCCGACGAAATACCTGGACCTGGGCGACGTGCAGAGCATCAAACTGGCCGCCGCCGTGCCCGGCATCCATCAGAAGGACGCGGTCACGTACCGCATCACCCTGGCCGGCGAGTTCCCGCTGGACCGGGCGTTCCCGTCCGACGCCCGGCAGAAGGCGACGGTGGTGGACGCCCAGGCGCGGGTGCTGGACCTGGCCGTGACCGCCCTCCGCACCCCGGGGAAGGTGGCCGAGCCGGCCCCCGGCAAGGAGTACCTGGCCGACTGCTTCTACATCGACTGGGACAACGAGCTGGTGAAGAAGCACGCGGCCGCGGCGGTGTCCAAGCTGCCGGCCACCGCCACCGCCTGGGACAAGGCGCGGGCGGTGGAGGCGTGGGTTCACGCGAACATGCGGCAGGTGGAGTTCAGCCAGGCGATGGGCACGTGCAAGAACACCGCCAGGGAGCTGAGCGGGGACTGCACCGAGCACGCCATGCTGGCCGCCGGCATGTGCCGGGCGCTGGGCATCCCGTCCAAGACCGCCCTCGGGCTGGTGTACGCCCCGGCCAAGGACGGCGGGGCGACGCTGGCGTACCACATGTGGTTCGAGGTGTACGCCGACGGCGGGTGGCTGGCCCTGGACGCCATCATGGGCCTGGGGTCGGTCGGCCCCGGGCACGTCAAGATTACCGACGCCCACTGGGACGGGGAGAAGGGGTTCACCCCGCTGCTGCCGGTGCTCGGCGTACTCGGGTCCAGCCCGAAGGTGGAGGTGGTGAAGTGACGGCCGGTTTCCTGGGAGCGCGGACGTCCCGTCCGCATTCAAGCGCGGACGGGACGTCCGCGCT
>CANJKY010000432.1 GCA_947474875.1 Gemmataceae bacterium | reverse complement strand
TCGCCGCCGTGGTTGCCTGCCCTTTTACTGCTGCCAATTCGGCGTTGAACTCCTTCTCGGCTTCCGTCACGTTCCGCAGGCCGGCGGCGATCTCCGCGTTCAGGCCCGCCGGGTCCACCTTCCGGGCGAGCGGCAACACCTCGGCGTCCGCGTCCCCGGCGTGGACGGCGACCAGCACCGCCCGCACGCCCGCGTCCGCCGCCGGCGGGTCGCCCTTCCCTCTCGCCCACTCCCCGACCCGGCGGACGAACTCCGGGGTGGGCGTCTTCGGGGGTTCGGCCACAGGCTTGTACCCGCCGACCGCCCGCAGCGTCTCGGCCGTCGTCTCGCACACTAGCGCCCGGTCCCGCTTGAACCCGGCCAGGCTCCACTGGTCGTTCGCCTTCGCCTGGTCTTGTGCCGCTGTGCTCCGCCAGTACATCGCCCGGCTCAGCTCCCCGGTGCTCATGCCGGCGAACACGGTGGACAGGGCGGTGAGCGCGACCGGCAACGCCGCCCCGAGCCGGTCGAACAGGCTCCGCGGTTCATCCGCCGGCGGGGGTGCGTCGGCCATCGGGGTGTCCTTCCGGCGGGTAGCTGATTCGCCCCCAGTTTACGCCGCTCGAACCCGCGGGGGCGCTCGGCGGTCCGTAAAATGCCCGTTCTTCACACCGACCTCCCGCGAGATACCACCGTGTCGTCCGCACCGTCGAACCCGACCCCGCCCGAGCAGCAGGACCACGCCGCCGTCCGGCTGGACAAGCTGCGGCAGATCGAAGCGCTGGGCGTGGACCCGTGGGGCCAGCGTTTCGACGGTCACCGGCCGATCGCCGAGGTGCGGGCGCTGCCGGCCGAGACGTTCGACACCGGCACCAACGGGCCGACGGTGCGGATCGCCGGGCGGGTGGTCGGCCGCCGGCGGATGGGCAAGGTGTACTTCCTCGACGTGTGGGACCAGACGGGCAAGGTGCAGGTGATGCTCGGGGCGAAGCAGATCGGCGACCTCGGGTGGAAGGTGGCGGAACTGCTCGACCTGGGCGACCTGATCGGCGTGGAGGGCGAGTTCGGCAAGACGAAGATGGGCGAGCCGACCGTCCGCGGGGCAACGCTGACGTACCTGACCAAGAGCCTCGAGCCGCACCCGACCGGCTACTACGGCATGTCGGACGAGGAGTACCGGCTGCGGCACCGGTACCTCGACCTGATCTACACCGAAAGTACACTCCGCAAGGCTCACCAGCGGGTGAAGATCCTCCGCACCATCCGCAACCACCTGGACGCGCAGGGCTACCTGGAGGTCGAGACGCCGGTGTTGCAGGCGGTGGCGAGCGGGGCGGCGGCCCGCCCGTTCCAGACGCACCACAACGCGCTCGGCCTGGATTTGGTGCTCCGCATCGCCCTGGAACTGCCGCTCAAGCGGCTGCTCGTCGGCGGGATTGAAAAGGTGTACGAGATCGGCCGGGTGTTCCGGAACGAGGGGATCAGCCACAAGCACAACCCCGAGTTCACCATGCTGGAGCTGTACTGCGCGTACGGCGACCTGGGCACCATGATGGACCTGACCGAGGGGCTGCTGGTGGCGTGCGTGGCCGCGGTGAGCGACACCCCGACCATCCCGTGGGGCGAGCAGACGGTGAACTTCACCCCGCCGTTCCAGCGGGCGAGGTACGGCGACCTGTTCCGGCAGTATGTCGGGTGCGACATGCAGGACCGGGCGGCGGTGAAGGCGAAGGCGGCCGAGTTCAAGGTGCCTCTGACGCTCAAGACCGAGGGCGGCGGCACGGTGGAGAAGGAACACGACGTGCTGGTGAACGACCTGTTCGGCGAGGTGGTGGAGCCGCACCTGACCGGCCCGGTGTTCGTCCACGACTACCCGGCCGAGTTGTGCCCGCTGACCAAGCGGAAGCGTGGCGAGCCGCTGCTGGCCGAGCGGTTCGAACTGTACGTGCACGGGATGGAGCTGGCGAACGCGTACACCGAGCTGAACGACCCGATCACCCAGGAGGCGACGTTCCGCAAGCAACTGGTCGGGCAGAGCGAGGAGGACAGCATGGCGAAGCTGGACGAGGACTTCATCCGCGCGCTGCGACACGGCATGCCGCCGGCCGGCGGGCTGGGCATCGGCATCGACCGGCTGGTCATGCTGCTGACCAACAGCCACACCATCCGCGACGTGATCCTGTTCCCGCTGCTACGGCCGGAAGCGAACACCTGAGGCGGGTGCCCATGACCGAAGACGAGCCGTTCATCGCCGGCATCCGGGCCAACCCGCTCGACGACCTGCGGCGGCTGGTGTACGCCGACTGGCTGGACGAGCGAGGCCGGGTGGAGGAGGCCGAGTACCTGCGGCTGGTGGCAACACTCGCCGCGACGGGCACGACCGTTGACCCGACCCACCCGAATGCCGTCCGGTTGCTGGCACTGGTCGAACGGCTTGATGATCCCTGGCGGGAGTGGGTCGGTTCACGTTTCGAACTGTGGTTCGGTGAGATTCGAGCGGACCGAATGATCAGTTTCATCGAATCGGCACGGGCAATCAGCGGTAAAGGTATCGCCGAACTGAAGGAGTTCGGTGCACGACTTCCGAAGGTGATGAGCGGCCTGATTCCGTTCGAGGAATCTGTTGCTCAAGTCGACGCGACCGCCGAAGACGCCGCGCGGTATTACATCGTACCGAGCAACGAAGTGCGGCCCGGAGGATTGCGCCGGCTTAATGTGTCGCTGATCTTGAATGCTCGGCACAGGAGTCCGGCGGAGAATGCCGCCACCGCACTCGGACACATGAGGAGGATTTTGGAACGTGATCCTGAATTCACTCACCTCGCGGCAGGCATCCCGCAGACGCTCGAAGCGGTTGGTGATGAGGTTGGCTACTGTTCCGTAGTGCTGGCGAATGGCCTGCGTAGCGGAGAGGCCCTTCTCAAGGCCAAACAACTAGGCCTTCGGCTGTGCGGTGACGATCGGCGTATCTACGGGGAGCGAACAGATCCACCATTCGTCGGATCGCTCTTTGTCCGCGTCACGGAACAGCCGACAAGGGACGCAGACTTGATCGAGCCGTGCCCCGCATGACCGCGCTCGCCCGGCTCGGGTCGGCGGCCGTCCGCAGCCCGGCGAATGCCTGTTCGACCTGACCGACACGCGGATCGAGGCCCACGCCCGCGGGGTGTGGAAGAAGTTCGGCGGGCGGCGACGTCGCGGATAGAATGAACACACCTCCGGAGGGTGACTCGTGTCCACCACCCCTGACCCCGCTTGGCGTGCCGCGGTGTCGTCGTCCGTCACCGCCCACCGCCGGGTGGCCGCGTACACCCTGCCCCCGGCCCTGGACGCGCGGATGCTCGACCTGGGAGAGCGGAAGGAGTCGCTGACGCCGACGGAGCGGGACGAACTATTGGCCCTGGTCACGTTCACCCAGGAGCGGGCGGTCGAGAAGTTCGACGCCGAACTGGCCGTGCGGAAGCTGACCGCCGTCTGCCCCGACCTGTGAGCGCGTTCTCCGACGTCCGCCGGGCCGAGGTCACCGCCCGAGCCGGCCATCGGTGCGAGTACTGCCACCTTCCTACCCGCGGTCAGGTGGCGACATTCCCCATCGACCACGTGATCCCGCGGACCGCCGGCGGCACCACCGCACCCGATAACCTCGCCCTCACCTGCCCGCACTGCAACGCCCAGAAGTGGACGGCCATGGAAGGCATCGATCCGGGCACCGGAGCGTCCGCCCCGTTGTTCCACCCGCGACAGGATGCGTGGGAGGAACACTTCGAGTGGGCGTCGTCGGGCGTACTAGCTGGTCGCACCGCCGTCGGCCGCGCGACCATCGTCGGGTTACAGATGAACGACCCAGGGATGGTCGAACTGCGAATCCTGCTCGCCGAACTCGGCATATTCCCCGAAGCCCGAGGTTGAACCCGCCGTGATCCGCCGGGTGACGACGAACGACGCGCCCGACCTACTTCGCTCGCCGTCCGGCGAGTCGGTGGTGTGGGCGGTGGCCGACGCCGACCCGCTGCCGGCGTGGGTGGCCGCGGATGCGCTGACGCCGTCCGAGTTGGAGCGGGTCGCTCGCACCACCCACCCTCAGGCCAGGGCACAGTTCGTCCGCGGCCGCACCGTCCTCCGCGCCGCCCTCGGGGTACGACTCGCCCTACCGCCGCATAGCGTCCCACTCGTGCTCACCGCCGACGGCAAGCCGGTCCTCGACCCGGCCATCGGGTTCGACCTGCACTTCAACGTCAGCCATACCGACGGCGTCGCCCTGTTCGCCGTCGGCCCGGTCCCCGTGGGGGTGGACGTGGAAGTCCATCGCGACGGCCGCGACCTGTTCGGGCTGGTGGACCGGTTCTTCACCCCGGACGAGCGGGAGCAGTTCCGGGCGCTGCCGGCCGAGCTGCGGGCGGCGGCGTTCCTCCGCGGCTGGACCGGGAAAGAGGCGATCTTGAAGGGGGTGGGGTGCGGGGTGCGGGAACTGGCGAACTGCGCCGTGGACCTGGACCCCCGCCGCCCGCCGGCGGTGCGGCGATCCCCGGACGGGGCGGACTGGAAGCTGACGGGGTGGGTGGAAGCGGAGGTGGCGTTCGCGGTGGCGGTCAGGTGACAGTGGTGTTCAGTCGCAACCCACGGACGACCCCCTC
>CANJKY010000431.1 GCA_947474875.1 Gemmataceae bacterium | reverse complement strand
GGCGAGCCAGCGGTAACTCCGACGGTGGGGCTTCGGCCGCGGCGGGAGGAAAACGGTCGGCGCTTCCGACGACACCAGCCGGCCGAGCAGTGCGGCCAACTCGCCTGCGGTGGTCGGCCAGCGGTCGTCCGGCGACTTCTCCATCAGCCGGCCGATCAGGTCGCATAGCACCGGCGGCAGGTCGGACCGGTGGGTGATCGCGGACGGCGGTTGAACCGTAGCGAGGGCGGTGAGGGTGGAGTACACCGAATCCGACCGGAACGGCTGCACGTCGGTCGCCATCTCGTACAGCAGCACGCCGAGGGAGAACAGGTCCGCCCGTTCGTCCACCTTCAGCCCGGCCGCCTGCTCCGGCGCCATATACGCCGGGGTTCCCAGCAACACGCCGGTGTTGGTGATCGGCTCGCCGGCTGCGGCCACCTCTGGCGCACGAGCGATGCCGAAGTCGAGCAGCAGGACGCTTCCGTCCGACTCGTTCAGCCAGACGTTACTCGGCTTCACGTCGCGATGAATCAACCCCTGATTGTGGGCCGCTTCCAACCCTTCGGCGATCTGCCGCCCGATCCGCAGCAGTTCGGCCAGCGGCAACGACCCGTCCCGCACCAGCCGGTCGGCCAGGGTTTCGCCACGCAGTAGCGGCATGACGAAGTACGGGATGCCGCCGTGGTCGCCGATCTGGTACAGGGGGACGACGTGCGGGTGCAGCACGCGGGCCTGGGCGCTCGCCTCGCGGACGAACCGCCCCCGCACCGTCGGGTTGCCGGCCAGGTCCGGTCGCATCACCTTCACTGCCACATTCCGCAACAGCCGGGTGTCGTCCGCCTCCCACACCTGCCCCATGCCGCCCTGACCGATCTGCCGAACGAGGACGAACGTGCCCAGCACCATACCGGGGCGAAATTCGAACACCGCTGGCGAAACCGCGGCGAGCAGGGTGGGGGTGGTGTCACTCAGTGCCGACGTGACCAGATCCGGCCGCTCCGCCCGGTGGCGCCGGGCATCTCGGACCGTATCGAGCACCGGCTCCACCTGTGTGCCGTCTTCGCGAATCACGGCCATACCCAGACGGGTCGAACTCGCACCACAAACCCGGTGAGGGGCGACGGGGTCGTGGCGGTCGTCTGCTGCCGGGCGTAGAACGGGATGGTGGGCTTCGGCGACCGCGCCCGGCGAGGAGTAGTGTAACAAATGGCCGACTCGAACGAAAGTACCGAATCGCTTCCGCAGGTCCGCCTGAAGATCGAGCGGCGGTCGTCCCACCCGTGGGTGTTCCAGAAGATGGTGGAGTGGCCCGCCACGAAGGTGCCGAACGGCAGCGTGGTAGACGTGCTGGACAAGGCCGGGCAGTGGGTCGGCCGCGGGTTGTACAACGGGCACTCGCGGATCGCCCTCCGCATCCTCACCGCTGATCCGAACGAGCCGATCGACGCCGGGTTCTTCGCCGACCGCATCGGCAAGGCGGTGGCCCTCCGCCGCGACGTGCTGAAACTCGACGCCGTGACCGACGCCTACCGGCTGGTCCACTCCGAGGCGGACGGGCTGAGCGGGCTGGTGGTGGACCGGTTCGCGGACACCCTGGTGATCGAGTTCTTCGCCTCCGGCATGTTCCGCCAGCGGGGGGCGATCCAGGACGCCCTACTGGCCCACTTCCCCGGCGCGAACGTGTACTACTTCGCCGAGGAACACGTCGGCAAGCAGGAGTCGTTCGACTGCCGACCGCCGGTGCCCCCGCCGCCGTTCGTCATCACCGAGCACGGGCTGAAGTTCCGTGTCGCGCCCGGCAGCAAGCACAAGACCGGGTTCTTCGTTGACCAGCGTGACAACCGCAAACACCTGGCCGAGCTGAGCGGCGGCAAGCGGGTACTCGACCTGTGCTGCAACAGCGGCGGGTTCGCGGTGTACGCCAAGGCGTTCGGCGGGGCGGGGGAGGTGGTCGGCGTCGACCTGGACGAGACGGTCATCGAGCTGGCGAAGCAGAACGCGAAGTTGAACAAGGCGGACGTGCGGTTCGTGCAGGCGGACCTGTTCCCGTGGCTGCGGGACGTGATCCCCAACGGTGAGCGGTTCGACATGGTGGTGCTGGACCCGGCGAAGATGACCCGCGACCGGGACGACGTGCTCGGGGCGTTGAAGAAGTACCACGACATGAACAAGCTGGCGCTGATGGCGGTGAAGCCGGGCGGTGTGTTCCTGACGTGCTCGTGTACCGGGCTGGTGAGCGAGGCGGACTTCGTGGAGATGCTGCGGCGGGCGGCTTGGCAGGCCCAGCGGCAGGTGCAGATCTTCAAGATCAGCGGGGCGGGGGGCGACCACCCGTTCCTGGCCCACGTCCCCGAGGGGCGGTATCTGAAGGCGGTGTTCGCACGGGTGCTCTGACCCGAACCCCCTTCCGTCTCCGACCGTCTCAATGGTGTCACCTCGGAGACCCGATCATGACCGTTGACCACCCGACCGCCAACACTATTCCTCACCCGGTGTTGTTCAACGCCTGGAAACACCACGCCGGGTGGGTTCGGGGGCGGATCGCGGCGGCTGCGGCGGGTAGCGAGGCGGGGTTGAAGCAACTTGCGGACGAGGTGGTCGTCTGCGGCACGAAGCTGATGGACTTCTACACCGGTGTTTTGTCGCCATGGGAACTCGGCGAGCGGGTGGTCGAACACCTCCGGGCGAAAGGCAAGCTCGATCACGCCATCTACAAGCCGTGGGTGGAGTC
Source organism: Gemmataceae bacterium (assembly GCA_947474875.1). Taxonomy (GTDB): domain Bacteria; phylum Planctomycetota; class Planctomycetia; order Gemmatales; family Gemmataceae; genus JALHQU01. The sequence goes on along the minus strand of CANJKY010000431.1, from coordinate 1,900 downwards.
GCACGACGGGTACGTGATGCTCGACCTGCCGGACGACGGCTCGCGGTGGGTGTTGCGGCTGGGCGACGAGGCCGGGCGGTACGTTCATTTGCACACCGCCCGTTACTCGCCGCACTCGCTCCGCGTGCAGGGCATCACGCTGAAGACGGCGATCCTGGCGAACGCCTTGGCCCTCGCGCGGGGACTGCCGTTCGCCGACCTGCCGACGCTGAACGAGGCCCGCGAGCTGTTCCTCGACCTGCCGCCGGTGGCGAAGATGACGGACGACGGCGGGGTCGGCGAGGTGGTCCGGCTGCTGCGGGCCGGGTGACGTAGCATATCCGGATGACCACCCGCACCCTCCGCCGCTCGGCCGGCCTCCTGCTCCACCCGTCCAGCCTGCCGGGGCCGTTCGGCATCGGTGACCTCGGCCCGTCGGCGTACCGCTGGGTGGACACGCTGGCGGCGATGAAGCAGTCGTGGTGGCAAATCTTGCCGCTCGGCCCGACCGGGTTCGGCGACTCCCCGTACCAGTCGTTCAGCGCGTTCGCCGGGAACGTCAACCTGCTCAGCCCGGAGTTGTTGGTGCGGGACGGACTGCTGGCGGACACGTTCTTCACCGGCCAGGCGTTCCCGGCCGACCACGTCGATTTCGAGCGGGTGACGGCGGCGAAGCGGGCGATGGTCCGCGAGGTGTGGAAGCGGTTCCGCGGCGGCGCGAGCCACCTCCGCGGCGAGTACGAAGACTACCGGCACCGGCAGAGGGCGTGGCTGCCCGATTACGCCCTGTTCATGGCGATCCGCGAGACGTTCGGCGGTAAGCCGCTGGCGGACTGGCCTGAACCAATCCGCACCCGGCACACGGACGCGCTCGCCGTACTGGAAAAGGAACTGGCCGACGAGGTGGCGGTCCACATGTTCGGGCAGTTCCTGTTCGACCGCCAGTGGGCCGCGCTGAAGGCGTTCTCCCACGAGAAGGGCGTCCGCATCCTCGGCGACGCCCCGATCTTCGTGGCCGGTGACTCGGCCGACGTGTGGGCGAACCCGGACCAGTTCCTACTAGACGAACACGGCAAGCCGACGGCGGTGGCCGGCGTTCCGCCGGACTACTTCAGCGAAGACGGGCAACTGTGGGGCAACCCGCTGTACGACTGGGGCCGCATGGAGGAGACCGGGTTCGCGTGGTGGACGGCGCGGCTGCGACGGAACCTGGAACAGGTTGACCTCGTGCGGCTCGACCACTTCCGCGGGTTCGCCGCCGCATGGCACGTCCCGCCGACGGAGAAGACGGCCAAGAACGGCGAGTGGGTGGACGGCCCGCGGGCGAAGCTGTTCGACACGCTCAAGTCGAACCTCGGGTCGCTGCCGATCGTCGCCGAGGACCTGGGGTTGATCACCGACGACGTCCACGAACTGCGGCAGCAGTTCGCCCTGCCGGGCATGCGGGTGTTGCAGTTTATGCTCGGCGGGCCGGACAACCCGTACTGGCCGCACAATTACGAGCCCGACACAGTGGCGTACACCGGCACCCACGACAACGACACCACCGCCGGGTGGTGGGCCGGGGTGTCCGCCGCCGACCGCAAGAAGGTGGCGGAGTACGTCGGGCACGACCTACGAGAGCCGCACTGGGAGATGATCCGCATGGCGTGGTCGAGCGTGGCCGTGCTGGCGATCGCCCCGTTGCAAGACATCCTCGGGCTGGGCCGCGAGGCGCGGATGAACGTGCCCGGCGTGGCCGACGGCAACTGGCGGTGGCGGTTCCGAGCGGACCAGTTCCGCGACAGCGTGATCGAGCGGCTAGCCGAGTGGACGGAGCGGTACAACCGACTCCCCGCCGATCACTGACCGTACTCGTCCTTCCACTCGTCGTACCACGCCATCTGGATGGCCTCCAGCCGCTTCTCGTTCGACTCCTCCG
>CANJKY010000430.1 GCA_947474875.1 Gemmataceae bacterium | reverse complement strand
GAGCAAACCCCTGGAACGAATGCGAAAACGAACAAGCCCCGGAGGGGCGCCTGACGTGGTGGTCGGGCGCCCCTCCGGGGCTTGTGTGGCTGATGTGCCTGTCCTGGGGTTCCCTCGCTTCGCTCGGTCACCCCAGGCTACGGGCGGTCGCCGCTCCGCGGCTCAAGACCAGCACCACATCCGGTCGTTTGCGGTAGGTGCGTCCGGCGTTGCCACCCCACCTCACACCGTGATGGTCAGGTTCCGCACCATCTTCTGGACGTGCTTCGCCAGCAGGTCGAACTCCAGGTTCACCGCCGCCCCGACCCCCTTCGCCCCCAGGGTGGTGTGCGCCAGGGTGTGCGGGATGAGCATGACGCTGAACTTGGTCGGCTCCACCTGCACCAGCGTCAGGCTCACCCCGTCCACCGCCACCGACCCCTTGATGACCAGCAGGTCGTCGAAGTCCGGGTGGTACTCGACCCATACCGTCTCCCACTCCCCGCTCGTCTCCCGGCTGAGGATCGTGCCGACGCAATCGACGTGGCCCGTGACGAAGTGTCCGCCGATGGCGTCACCCACCCGCAGCGACCGCTCCAAGTTCACCGCGTCGCCGGCGGCGAGTGTCCCCAGCACCGTCCGGCGGACCGTCTCCGGGCCGACCTGGAAGTCGAACGTGGCCGCGTCGGATCGCACCACCGTCAGGCAGGTGCCGCTCACCGCCACGCTCTCGCCGAGTGCGAGGTGCGGGGCGATGCCCGGTTCGCGGACGGTCAGATGCCGGCCGCCGTGGCCGTCGTCGCGGGTGCTCTCCACCCGCCCCATCGCTTGGACTAGTCCGGTGAACATATCATGATTCTATGGCCTTCTCCTCCCGCATCCCGTTGCCCGCCCTGATCGCTTGGTGCCGGGCGCTGCACCACGGCCTGCACGCCGGGCTGTCGCCGGTGAAGGTGTTCCGCGGGCAGGCCAAGTCCGGCCCGCTGGCGGTGCGGAAACTGGCCGGCGAGCTGGCCGACCAACTGAAGGCCGGTGAGTCGCTGGAGGACGCGCTCAAGGACCACCGGCCGAAGTTCCCGCTGCTGTTCCTGGAACTGGTCGGGGTGGGGGAGAAGGCCGGGAAGCTGTCCGAGACGTTCGAGGAGTTGGAGAAGTACTTCACCGCCCAGCTCGACGCCCGCAAGAAGTTCCTCCAGGCGATCGTGTGGCCGGCGATGATGTACGTGGCCGCGGTGGTCATCGTCGCCATCCTGGTGACGGTGTTGGCGGCCATCGGCGGGCACATCGACCCGCTCGGCCTCGGGTTCCTGGGCATGGCGAGCGGGCTGGTGGTGCTGGTCGCCGGGTTCGGATTCGGCGGGGCGGTGGTGCTGGCCTACCTGATCGGCCGGGACAGCGAAGGGCTGAAGCAGCGGATCGAGGCGGTCGGCATCCGCATCCCGGCGCTGAAGGGGGCGTACCGGTCGTTCGCCTTGCAGCGGTTCAGCCTGGCGCTGGGCATGACGCACGAGGCCGGGATGCGGTCGGACCAGGCGCTGGCGCTCAGCTTCCGGGCGTCGGCCAACCTGGCGTACCTGCGGCACGGCGAGCCGGCGGCGAAGGCGGTGCGGGGCGGGAAGACGATCGCCAAGACGCTCACCGGCATCGGCGGCGGGCTGTTCCCGGACGAGTTCCTGGACGTGGTGCAGATCGGCGAGTCGACCGGCCAGTTGAGCGAGGTGATGGCCCGGCAGGCGGAGCAGTACGGGGAGGAGGCGAGCCGGCGGATCAAGACGCTGGCGATGGTCGCCGGCGGGGTGGTGTACGGGATGGTCGGGGTGATGCTGATCATCCTCATCTTCCGCATCTTCCAGAAGGCCTACCTGGAGCCGCTGAACGACGCGATGAAGATGAACGGGTTCTGACCTCGCCCGCCCGGTTCTCGACGCTCAGCCCCGGCACGGCCAGCAGGTCCGAGTCGGACGACACGACGGTACAGGACCGTTCTCCGGCACCGGAGGTGCCCGCGGATGTAGCCTGGGGCGGAAGCCCCAGGAAGAGATGCCAAAGCGAACCCGCCCCGGAGGGGCCGGCGAGCAGACCCCGCCGGCCCCTCCGGGGCGGGTGTGATTCTCGTCACAGGTCCTGGGGCTTCCGCCCCAGGCTACATCCGATCGCCGCTCCGCGGCTATCAGAGTCGAAATGGCACCCACTCCCCCGTCTGCCAGTCGAGCACCTCGTTCGGGGTGAACCGGGCCTTGTACTCGAGCGACCGGCAGCCGCTCACGAAGTACCCCAGGTACACGTGCGGCAGTCGGCGGCGGGCGGCCTCGGCCAGCCCGCACAGCACGTTCCACGTGCCCGGCGAGCGGTCCCGTTCGTCCGGGTCGTAGTAGAAGTAGATGAGCGACAGCCCCTGCGGCACCACGTCCACGTACCCCACGCCGATCAGCTTTTCGCCGACGAAGTAGCACCACTCCTCGACGGCGAACGGGTTGTCCACGAACGAGTCGGCGTAGGCGTCGGATGTCTCCGGGCCGCGTTCCGGCCAGCCCTTGAAGTCCACCTGGAAGGCGTGGAACTTGTCGTACAGGTCGAGCTTCTCGTCGGTCACACTCGGCTTGCCGATGTGCAGCGTGATTTGTCCCTCGTTCTGCTTTGCCACCCGCTTCATCGTCCGGCCGGGGGCGAACTTCGCCACGTCCACTCGCAGCGGCAGACAGGAGCGGCAGCCGTCGCACTCCGGGCGGAACAGGGCGTGGCCGAACCGCCGCCACCCCTGCCGCATCCGCTCCCCGTACTCGGCCGGGGTGAGGTCGCGGACGATATCGTACCGCAGCCGCCAGTCGCGGTCCGGCAGGTAGCCGCACGGCCCCGGCGGGGAGGTGAACGTGAACAGGGTGTGCATGAGCAGTGGCCGGTGGTCAGTGGCCGGTGGCCAGTCAAGACAGGATAGCAGCTATCTGCCTGCTCTGGTCACTGGCCACCGGATACTGGTCACTGCACGAACTCCACCGCCACCGGCTGGTCGATGATCCCGGCCTTGTGCGCCTCGTCGAGCAGTTTCCGCACCGCCGCCCGGCCCCGCTCGCCGTAGTCCAGCGTCCAGTCGTTCACGTACATGCCGACGAACTTGTCCGCCAGCGTCACGTCCATGTCGCGGGCGTATTGCAGGGCGTGGTCCAGCGCCTCGCGGCGGTGTTCGAGGCCGTACCGGATGCTCTCCTTCAACAGGCGGGAAATCTCGCTCATCGTCTCGGCGCCCAGGTCTTTCCGCACCACGTTCCCGCCGAGCGGGAGCGGCAGGCCGGTCTTCTCCTGCCACCACACCCCAAGGTCCACCACCAGCTTCAGCCCCTGGTTCTGGAACGTGAGCTGCCCCTCGTGGATGATGAGGCCGGCATCGTACTTCCCCGCTTCCACCGCGTTCAGGATTTCGTCGAACGGCATCACCTCGTACCGTACCGGCTTGCCGGGGGCGATGTCGTTGAACAGCAGCCGCAGCGTCAGGAACGCGGTGGTCAGGGTGCCCGGCACGGCGATGGTGACGTTCGGCAGGTCACTGATCGCCAGCGGCTTCTTCGCCACCACCATCGGCCCGTACTTGTCGCCCATGCTGCACCCGCTCGGCAGCAGGGCGTACTTGTCCAGCAGGTGCGAGTAGGCGTGGATGCTGACCGCCGACACCTCCAGCTCGCCGTTCATCGCCCGCCGGTTGAGCGTCTCGATGTCCTGGAGTTCGTGGGTGAACCGCAGGTTCCCGGTGGGAATCTTGTCGTTCGCCAGGGCGTGGAACATGAACGCGTCGTCCGGGTCCGGGGAGTGGCCGACGCGGATTAACTGGGTCATGAGTGGCCTCTACACAAGCCGCGGGATAGCTATCCCGCGGCTTTCGGTCAGTTCAACACCTCACCCGGCGGTCCACTCTGGACCACCTTCCCCGCCACCATCTTGTGTACGACCGCGGCGGACTTGGCGAAGTCCACGTCGTGCGACACCACGATCATGGTCTGCCCGTCGGCGGCCAGGTCCCGCATCACCGCCAGCACCTCGCCCACCATCTGCGGGTCGAGCGCGCTGGTCGGCTCGTCGAACAGGATGGCTGACGGTTCAACCGCAAGCGCCCGCGCGATCGCAACACGCTGCTGCTGCCCGCCGCTCAGGTTCGCCGGCTTCGCCCCCGCCTTGTCCGCCAGCCCGACGCGGGCGAGCAGCCGCTTGGCCGTCACCGCCGCCTCCGCCTTCGGCTTGCCCAGGGCGTGGACCGGCCCGCTCATCACGTTCTCCAGCGCACTCAGGTGCGGGAACAGGTGGAACTGCTGGAACACCATGCCGACCGCCCGCCGCAACTTCTGGAGCGCCGGCCCCGTCGGCGGCTGCCCGCCGGTCAGGGTGTGGCCGAACGCCTCGACGGTGCCGCCCTGGAACTGCTCCAGCCCGTTCACGCACCGCAGGAGTGTACTCTTCCCCCCGCCGCTCGGCCCGACCAGAGCGGTGAGTTGGCCGGGGGCGGCGGTGAGGGTGGCGCCGTCCAGGATGCGGGCCGGGCCGTGGTACTTGACGAGGTCGGTGACGCGGATCATGCCCGGCCCCCCCGCTCGCCGCGGTTCAGCCGCGTCTCCATCCAGCGGGCCACCATCGCCAGCGGGTAGCTCATCAGCAGGT
>CANJKY010000429.1 GCA_947474875.1 Gemmataceae bacterium | reverse complement strand
CGTCGAACCCCATCTCGTAGGCCAGGTCGATGCACGTGCCGATGTCGCGGAGGTCCTTGTTCTTGAACTGCCAGAACGAGTACGTCGACACACCGATGCGGTTCCGCTTCACCGCCGGCTTCGGGTCGGCGGCCGGCGTTGAACGGGGGAGTGCGGCGACGGCGGGGAGAGCGACCCCGGCGGCGAGGAACTGGCGGCGGGTGGTCATGGCGGCGTCCTCCGGATAATGAGGCTGGCGACGACCGTTATACCCGACGCCCGATCTGAGTTCACCATGTCTACCATCACCGTCCGCACCCGCACCCGCACCGAGTTCGTGGACATCACCGCCGACGTGCGGGCGGCGGTGAAGGCGTCCGGGGTGACGTCCGGGCTGTGCGTGGTGTACTGCCCGCACACCACCGCCGCCGTCACCATCCAGGAGAACGCCGACCCGGACGTGGTCCGCGACATGCTGCTGTGGCTGAACCAGCACATCCCGAAGGACGTGCCCGGGTTCCGCCACGCCGAGGGCAACTCCGACTCGCACATCAAGGCCAGCCTGGTCGGGCCGAGCGTGACCATCCCGGTGGAGGACGGCGACCTGACGTTCGGCACCTGGCAGGGGGTGTACCTGTGCGAGTTCGACGGGGCGCGAACCCGGCAGGTGCGTGTTAAGGTTTGGGGCGAATCCTCGGGTTCTGTCGGATAAATCTGCGGCACCTGAATTCTCCTGTCGGGTGAACCCGGCCGGGTGCGTTGACACGCCGGCCGGCGGCGGGATAACGTGCGGTAGGAATGTTCCGGTGACGGTTCACCGCGTTCCGGCCGGGCGCGAACCCATGTTCCTCATCAACCCCGACGTGCTGGCCGACGCCAAGGGGCTGTCCGTCGGGGCGACCGCGTTCTTCCTGCTGGTCGGCATCACCCTGTGGGGGTTCGGCTGGCGGTGGCACCGGTTCTGGGTGGTGTTCGCCGTCACCCTGACGGCCGGGCTGTGGGGCATCAGCGCCGGGCGGGCGGCCGGCACCCAGGTGCTGGCGGTGAGCGTGCTGGTGGCGCTGGCGGCCGGCATGCTGGCGCTGGAGATCGCCAAGATCACCGCGTTCGTCACCGGCGGGACGGCGGCGTGGCTGGCGGCGCAGGCGGTCATGCCGGAGGCGGCCGAGCTGTGGTCGGCGTTCCTGTGCGGCGGGCTGGTCGGGGTCGTGCTGTACCGGCTGTGGACGATGCTGGCGACGGCGTTCGTCGGGGTGCTGCTCATCGGGCACACGGGCGTGCTGTTCCTGGACATGCTCGGGTCGGTGAACGCGGTCGAGTTCGCCCAGAAGAACGCGGCGGCGATCAACACCTGGGCTGTACTAGCGTCCCTGGTCGGGGTGCTGGTGCAGTCGTGGACCGGCAAGGCGGCGGACGCCGCCGGCGACGACGAGGAGGCGGAGGAGAAGAAGGGGAAGAAGGGGGGCGGGAAGACGTGGGCGTCGGTCGCCGGGGCGTGGAAGAAGGTGGCCGGGGCGTTCGCGAAGTGAGGCATTTCGCGGGCCGCCGCTGGCGGGTACACTATCGGTATGGAACCACTGCTCTCCCGCATCACCGTTGATCCGGACATCTGCCACGGCCAGCCGTGCGTCCGCGGGCTGCGGTATCCGGTCGAGTTCCTGCTTGAGCTGCTCAGTTCCGGGATGACCACGGACGAAATTCTGGCCGACTACCCGGACCTCGAATCGGATGACCTGCGGGCGGTGCTGGCGTTCGCCGCCCGGCTCAGTCGGTCGAAGCGGGTTGGGGCTGTGATGCCGTGAAGTTTCTGATCGACGCCCAGTTGCCCCGGCGGATGGTCGGGTGGCTCGCCGGGTCCGGCGGTGACGCCGTTCACACGCTGGATTTGCCGGCCGGCAACCGCACCCCAGACGACGTGGTGATCGACACGGCCGAACGGGAGCAACGGGTGGTGGTGTCGAAGGATTCGGACTTCGTCACCTCCCACCTGCTGGCCGGTCGGCCGTCCAGACTGCTGCTGATTTCGACCGGCAACAGCAGCAACCAAGATCTGGAACGACTGCTGGTGCCGCTGATCCCCGACCTGATACGCGAGTTCGGATCGCACACGTTCCTGGAGTTGGATCGTACCGGAATCATCATTCGGGCCTAATCCGGGTGGGCGCTCAGTCCTCGCCCAGCGAGTCCCGCAGGGAATCGAGTACGTCCTTCAGGTTCGTCAGGCCAGGGTTCAGGTCCAGGGCGTGGGCGAACGCCCGCACCGCCGCCTTCGGGCGGTTCATCCGCAGGTAGCACTGGCCCATGCCGGCGGCCGCCCCGAAGTGGTACGGGTTCAGCCGCAGCACCGCCTCACAGTCGGCCACCGACAGCGGGTACGCCCCGCGGTTGAAGTGCTGGATGGCCCGCTGGTTGTACGCCTCGGCGAAGTCCGGGTGGTCGCGGATCACGTCGTCGCACGCGGCCAGCCGCTGGTCCGTGTCCGGCAGCCCGACCGCCTGCCGCAGTTCCCGCCCCTGCCGCGCCCCGTCCCCGCGGAACCACACCTCCCAGATCGACTCGCCCGCCCCCTCCCGCACCCGCTCGTCCTCGTCCTTCAGCGCCGCCGCCACCGCCGGGTTACAAGTCATGGTGCCGATCAGCCCGAGGGCGACCACCGCCGCCCGCCGCGGCCGCGGGTCCGGGTGCGACCCCAGGATGCGGCACAGGGTGCCCTCGGTGTACCGCTCCTGCACCAGCTGGCGGAACTCGGCCACCGCCGACTCCGCCCCGGCCCGGAACAGGTCCAGGTCGTCGCCCGGCTGGTACTCCGGCAGGTTCTCGTAGGCTTCCACCAGCAGCGACACGGTGTCCCCTCGGCCGGCCCGCGGTCCGATGTTCAGTCTAGCTTACGCCGCCCGACGGGGCCAAGCGGATCGCCCCGGTTCCGCCCGCCGGCCGGGCGGGCGAGCCGGCGGGGGTGCGCATCGGGCCGACTATTCCGGGGGCCGCTCGACCGTCACTTCTTCTCGCCCTTCTTGGTGAACACCACGATGTGCTGCCACGGCAGCGTCTTCACCGTCTTGGTGTGCTCCAGCGGCGGGAACTCGCCCATCTCCTTGATCACCTGCCGCTCGCTCATCTTGTGCACCGGCTTGATCGGCACCTCCGGGTCCTCCTCGCGGAACTCGACGAACACCATCCGCCCGCCCGGCTTGAGCGCCGCCACGAGCTTCTCGGTCATCTCGTGAGGGAACTCGAACTCGTGGTACACGTCCACCATCAGGATCAGGTCCACCGCCCCCTCGGGCAGCTTCGGGTCCTTGTCCGTGCCCAGCACCGGCTCGACGTTTGCCACCTTCCCCTTCTTCGCCCGCGCCGCGATCAGATCGAGCATCTCCTGCTGGATGTCCACCGCCAGGATCTTCCCCTTCTCGCCCACCAGCGGGGCCATGCGGAAGGCGTGGAACCCGCTGCCGGCGCCCACGTCCGCCACCACCATGCCGGCCTTCAGGTCGAGCGCGTCGAGCAGCTTCTTCGGGTTCTCCTCCTTCTCCCGCTCCGGCCGCTCCAGCCAGCTCGCCCCCTGGTAGCCCATCACCTGGGCGATCTCCCGGTCCAGGTAGAACTTGCCGATGCCGTCCGGGTCGTGGTTCTTCTTCGTCTCGTACCGCGGTTTGGCCGGTCTGGCCTTATCGTCGGCGACAGCGACCGGGACGAGCAGGGCGACGAACAGCAGGGGGGTGCGCATGAGCCGCTCCGTGGAGGCGTTCCGATATGTTCGCCGACGGCGGGCGGAAGGGCAACACGTCACCGCTTCCGCAGGTCGGTCTCCGGCGGGTCCGGGTCGGGCACCTTCAGCTCCTTCCGCAGCCGGGCCAGCTCCGCCTCCAGCTCCTTCTGAGCCGCCGCGTACTCCGGCTTGCCCCACACGCTGGTCAGCTCCTGCGGGTCTTTCTGCGTGTCGAACAGCTCCCAGTAGTCGAACTCCTTCTCGTAGAACCGCACCAGCTTGAACCGGTCCGTGACGACGCCGTAGTGCTTGGCGACGGAGTGCGGACCGGGGTACTCGTAGTAGTGGTAGTAGAAGCTCTTCCGCCAGTCGGCGGGCGGCAGCCCCGCCAGCACGCCCTTCATGTCGCGGCCGTGCAGGTCGGCCGGCAGCTTCACCCCGGCGGCCGCCACGAACGTCGGGGCAAAGTCGATCACGCTGGTGATGGCCGAACTGGCGCTGCCCGGCTTCGTCACCCCCGGCCAGCGGATGAGGCACGGCGTCCGCAGGCTCTCCTCGAAGATCCACCGCTTGTCGAACCACCCGTGCTCGCCCAGGTAGAACCCCTGGTCGGCTGCGTACACCACGATGGTGTTGTCGCTCAGCCCCTCCTTGTCGAGGTAGTCCAACAGCTTGCCCACGCCCTCGTCCACCGCCTTGATGCACCCCAGGTAGTCGTGCAGGTAGCGGTTGTACCGCCACCTCACCAACTCTTTCCCGGACAGGTTCGCCTTCTTGAACGCCTCGTTCCGCGGCTGGTAATACTTGTCCCACTCCTTCTTCTCGGCGTCGGTCATGCCAGCGGGGTACTTCAGCTTGGCGTCCAGTTCGCTGAACGTCTTTTCCAGGGTCATGTCCTGGTTGTGTTCCGCCTTGCCGCGGCCGGCGTAGTCGTCGAACAGGGTGTCCG
>CANJKY010000428.1 GCA_947474875.1 Gemmataceae bacterium | reverse complement strand
GGGGGGGGTTTGTTTTTGCGCGCTAACAAATTAATGGGGGGGGGGGGGGGGGGGGGGGGGGGTCGGCGGCTTGGACCGGTCGCCCTTGTTTGGCGCCTGGCCGAAACCGCCGGTGTCTGCGGTCGGCGGCTTGTCGTCGCTACACCCGGCCAGCCAGCCGAGGGCGAACACGGCCAGGGCAACACTCAGTATTCTTCGCATGGGTTATATCGACCGTGACCGGGCGGGGCGACGCCCGGTGTGGAATGAATGGGGGATTGACCTCCCCCCGGCCGTCGCCCGGCCGGGGAGATAGGGGTGGTTACTAGCTGCCGAGTTGGGAGAAGTCCACGATGGCCCCGTCTTGCACGCCGGCGGCGTACTGCAACTGATACCAGCGGGCCGAGTACCAGCCGGCGTCCGACCCGATCTTCCGCAGCGGCCGCACCGACCCGTCGGCGAACCCGAAGTTAACCAGGCCGGTGTGCTTGCTGCCGAAGTTGTACCACTGGGCGGGGGAGGTCAGTTCCCAGGCGGTGGGCATCGCCCCGGCCCCGTACCAGGCGAAGGCGTACTGGCGGGGGCCTTTCTCCTCCCCGCCGAGCAGTTCGCCGTACAGCATGGTGTTCGACGTGCCGTCCGGGAAGGCGGCCAGCTTGGTCTTCGAGTTCGGGTAGAACGGCCCGGTCCACTGGTCCCAGAAGGCGCTGCCCGTCTGCCCGAGCGCGCCGGCCGACCCGCAGTAGTTGGTCAGCCCGGGCAGCCCGCCGGCGGCCTGCAGGCTGGACACCGTCCACCCGTTCACCGAGATGCCGCCGGAGTTGGTGGTGATGATCGTCCAGATGGCGTTGCTCGCCGTCTCCGCCGCGTCCGACGGGCACAGGAACGTCTTCACCTTGTTCCGCACGATGGCGTAGTTCACCGGGTAGTTGTACACCAGCAGGTCGCCCGGCCAGCCGGACGGTGCGGCGGTGGCGTTCAACACCTCGATCGGCAGCAGGCGGTACAGGTTCTCTTGCTCGACGTACGGCAGCAGGTAGCACAGCGAGCCGACGGCGGTGTACGAGTTCGTCCCCGGCGGCAGGGTGCCGTAGGCGCTCTCGTAGTTGTGCGCGGCCAGGGTGATCTGCTTCAGGTTGTTCTGGCAGGACATGCGGGCGGCCGCCTCCCGCACCTTCTGCACGGCCGGCAGCAGCAGGCCGATGAGGATGGCGATGATGGCGATCACCACCAGCAGCTCGATCAGCGTGAACCCGCGGCGCGGATTGGATCGAAACACAGACACCTCCGAACAGGAAACGAGAAAAGAGCGGGATTCGGGAACACGCGTCCCCGGCCGGTTGAGGCTGAGAGTAATCGGGCGAACCACTCGCACCAGGCAACGAACCTCCGGCTCCGGCACGCGGGCGTGCGGAGGGAACAACGGAACAACACCCGGGCGCGGTCGAGTCGGCGGCCCGAGGGTGTCAGGAACGGATTGTCGGTCTGGCGGAAGGGCGGTCGGACGTAAGTCCGCTGCCGCTCACGACCCATTCCCCCGTCGGGAGATTGCCGTCACCGACCGATCGTTACAGGTGTGCGAGTGGAAAGTGTGTTGGCACCTGGAACGAAACCGCACGTGTGCGGAGGCGTGGTCGGCGATGCGTCGGCTGTTACTCCGGCGGGGCAGCACCCGGTGGACCGGGGCTTGTTACAATTCTACCCAATACCTACTCCCCATCTAACACGATGTCTCCGGAGAAATTGATGAGTGGTTCCGATTCCGTCCGGTCTCCGGCCGACGCGGCGTTAGACCCGCCGCCCCGCCTAGTATTCTGAGAGTAGCCGTCGTCCCACCCCCACCGAGTCCCATGATCCAGATTCCCGCGCTGCGGTTCGGCAAGCCGTACCAGAGCCTCGACAAAGCACAACTGATCCACCACGTCACCGGTGAGCCGGTGGCCGAGGTGAGCCAGGTGACCGGTTCGCAGATCAGCCGCGACGTCGGCATGACCGAGCGGTTGCACAAAGAACTGTCCGCCATCCCGGTCCGCGACATCCTGGCGATGTACAAGAAGGCGGCCGACCACTTCGTGAACAGCAAACTGCCGTGCGGCGACACCGAACTCAGCTTCGACGACTACATGCGGAACCTGTCCGCCACCACCGGCAGCCCGATGGTGTTCTGCCGGCGGAACGCGCTGAAGGTGCATTACGTGCTGGACAACGTGGAGGAGGTGATCGGCGGCCTCAGCCGCGGGCTGGACGTGGAAGCCCTGGACAAGGGGTACAGCACCAGGGCCGGGCGGATGCAGGCGTTCTTCCCCACCACCCACGTGTTCGGGGCGGTGCTGCCGAGCAACTCGCCCGGCGTCCACTCCCTGTGGGTGCCCACGCTCGCGCTCAAGATGCCGCTGCTGCTCAAGCCCGGCCGGGAGGAGCCGTGGACCCCGTTCCGGGTGATCCAGGCGTTCATCAAGGCCGGCATCCCGGCGCAGTTCATGGCATTCCTGCCGACCGACCACGCCGGGGCGGGCGACATCCTGCGGCTGTGCGGACGGAGCATGGCGTTCGGCGACGACCGCACCATGGCCCCGTACAAGAACGACCCGCGGGTGGAAATCCACGGCACCGGGTACAGCAAGTACATCTTCGGCGAGGATCAGGCGGACAGCTACGAGAAGTACGTCGATCTACTGGTGGAGGGGATCGCGGCGAACGGCGGGCGGGCGTGCGTGAACGCCAGCGCCGTGTGGACGCCGAAGAACGCCGACGCCATCGCCGACGCGGTGGCGAAGAAGCTGGCGCCAATGACCCCCCGCCCGTGGGACGACCCGAACTGTGAGATCAGCGCGTTCGCCAAGCCGGAGGTGGCCGAGGCGATCAACAACATGGTCGAGGAGGGGCTGAAGACCCCCGGTGCGGTGGACGTGACCGCCAAGTACCGTTCCGGCCCGCGGCTGGTGAAGGACGGCCGCATCGCCTACCTGCTGCCCACGATCATCCGGTGTGACTCGCCCGACCACCCACTGGCGAACAAGGAGTTCCTGTTCCCCTACGCCAGCGTCATAGAATGCCCGCAGGCGGACGTTCTCCACCGCATCGGGTACACCCTGGCGGCCACCGCCCTGACCGCCGACCCGAAATTCATCGCAGACGTGATGGCCTGCTCCCACATCGAGCGTCTGAACATCGGGCCGCTGCCCACCAACCGGCTGACCTGGGATCAGCCGCACGAGGGCAACCTGTTCACCCACCTGTACAAGCAGCGGGCGCTCAACATTGCCGCCGACCACCCCGTCTCCGTTTGATTTCCAGCCGCTCGGGCGGGTAATTTTCGGTGCCGGCTGCCTCGCCCGGCTGGGGGAGGCCGCCCGCCCGCTCGGCGGCCGCGCGCTGCTGGTGACGGACCCCGGCCTGGAACACGCCGGCCACCCGCAGCGGGCCGCCGACGCCCTGTGGCGGGCCGGGCTGGACGTGTTCACCTTCGACAAGGTGAAGGAGAACCCGACCGACCGGCAGGTGTCTGCCGGCGTCGAGTTCGCCCGCCGACACGACATCGACCTGATCGTGGCCGTCGGCGGCGGGTCGGCCATGGACTGTGCAAAGGGGATCAACTTCATCTACACCAACGGCGGGCGGATGGCCGACTACCGCGGGCACGACAAGGCGACGAAGCCGATGCTGCCGAGCGTCGGCGTGCCCACCACGTCCGGCACCGGCTCCGAGGCTCAAAGCTACGCGCTGATCACCGACGAATCGTCGCACATGAAAATGGCGTGCGGGGACAAGAAGGCGGCGTTCCGCGTCACCATCCTGGACCCGGAACTGACCGTGTCCCAGCCGCCGATGGTGACGGCCGTCACCGGCATCGACGCCGTCGCGCACGCCATCGAATCGTTCGTCTGCACCAGGGCGAACCCGTTCTCACGGATGTGTTCCCTCGCCGCCTGGGAACACCTGGAGCCGAACTTCGAGACGGTTTTCCGCCAGCCAACCAACCTGCCAGCCCGCGCCGCCATGCAGCTCGGCGCCCACTTCGCCGGCATGGCCATCGAGGCGTCGATGCTCGGCGTGTGCCACAGCTGCGCCAACCCGCTCACCGCCCACTACGGGTTGACGCACGGCGTCGCCATCGGGCTGATGCTGCCGCACGTCATCCGGTTCAACGCCCCGGCCGCCGGCCCGCTGTACGCCCGGCTAGGTGGGTCCGCCGAGGCGCTGGCTGACCGGGTGGCGGCCCTGACCGCCGCCGCCGGCCTGCCCGGTTCACTCCGCGAATGCGGGGTCAGTGCCGGTATCCTGGAGTTGCTGGCGCACGAGGCGAACCAGCAGTGGACCGCCCGGTTCAACCCCCGCCCGGTGACGGAAGCCGATATCCTGGGGATCTACCTGGCGGCGCTGTAACCGTGTTCTGCTCGCTCCGCGAGTGGCAGATGAACCCGCTCGCGGAGCGAGCAGAACACTAAAATCCGGAGGCCTTCGCCATGCTCCGCTCCGCCTGCCTCCTGCTCCTCATCCCCACCATCGCGGTGGCCGACTGGCCGCAGTTCCGCGGCAACCCGCAGAGTACCGGCATCGGTACAGCCAAGCTGCCGGCCCTGTTGGACGAGCGGTGGGTGTTCAAGTGCAAGGACTCGGTCGAGGGGGCACCGGCGGTGGTGGGCGAAACGGTGTACAT
>CANJKY010000427.1 GCA_947474875.1 Gemmataceae bacterium | reverse complement strand
GGCAGCGGAAGTCCGGGCTGGTCCAGAAGTACATGCGGCCCCGCGGGTTCACCCGCCGGTCGAACTTCTCCAGGTACACGCTCACGTTCTGCGGCATCACCTTCACCCCCTTCACCGGCCCGCGCTCCAGCGGGGGGATGTTCACGTTGAACAGGCTGCCCTTCGGCGGCTGGTGGGCGAGGATGGTCTCGATGACCTGGCGGGCGTGGGCGGCGGCGGTCGGGAAGTCGAGGCGGGCGTTCTTGGTGTACTCCAGCGAGCAGGCGATGGACGTGTGGTGGTAGAACGCGGCTTCCACCGCCGCCGCCACCGTGCCCGAGTACAGCACGTTGATGCCGGCGTTGCTGCCGGCGTTCAGCCCGCTGACGACCAGGTCCGGCGGCTCGGACAGCAGCTCCAGCAGGGCCAGTTTGATGCAGTCGGCCGGCCGCCCCTCCACCGCCCACCCGAGGAACGTCTGCCCGTCGTCCTCGTAAACCTCCGTCACAAGCAGCGGGCTGAGCAGGGTGACGGAGTGGCCGGCCGCGCTCTGCTCGGTGGCCGGGGCGACCACCACCACCTCGCCCAGCTTTTGCAACTCTTTCCGCAGTGCTCGGATACCCGGCGCGTAGATGCCGTCGTCGTTGGAAAGCAGAATCCGCATGAAGCGATCCCGTGCAGAGAGGGCGTCCGGTGATGTTGTATCGGCGGAAGGAATAGACCTCACCCCCCACCCCCCTCTCCGAACCGGAGAGGGGGTGTTCAAGCGAGGAAGGCATTCGCGGGAGTGCGGACGGCTACCGGAGAGCCAACGTGGAACGCAATCAGGTACCCCGTTTGAACACCCCTCTCCACTTTGGAGAGGGGCCGGGGGTGAGGTCCGTGATCCGCTGCGCCCTTGACTCGCCCGGTCCGGTGGCGTAACTGGTGTACCCGTCGCCCCTCTCCCGCCGCGGCGGAGTCCCGCGTGTCGGTGTTCCTCCAGTTCGACCCGCCCGGGCCGACGGGGTGGTTGTACGCCACCTTCGCCGTGGCCGTGGCCGTGCTGTTCCAGTTCCGCCGCCCGCTCGTCCTCCGCAACTGGGACCTGCTCGCCCTGTTCGCGTTCGCCCCCGGGTTCCTGTTCATCTTCGCCGCCCAGTGGACGGGCAGCACCGCCGCCCGCCTGACCGGGTACGGGTGGCTGCTGGCCGTGTCCGGGTGGTGGCTGGTGAGGTGCTTCCTGGACGGGTGGGTGGTGCGGCGACCGCGGGTGGCCCCGAACCTGGCCACCCCGGCGCTGTTCTGGCTGGCCGGGGCGGTGCTGGTCGGGATGAGCGTGGCGGCGTTCGGCCGTCCGCCGGCCGAGCCGGCGGCCAAGCCGGCGGCGCTGACCGGGATGGAACAGACGGCGGCGGCGGTGGTCGAGCAGGCCCGGCCGACCGACACCCCGCCCGGCGCCGCCCGCCTGTGGGTGTCGCGCGGCATCGCCGTCGCCTGCCAGGCGGCGGTGTTCACGCTGCTCATCCTCATCTGCCGCCGGCATTTCCAGGACGCCGCCACCGCCGCCACCGCCGCCGCCCTGTACGTGCTGCTGCCCGTCACCTGGTACCAGTTCGACCAGTGGTATCAGGTGTGGCCGACGGCGTTCGTGCTCGGGGCGGTGCTCGGGTACCGCTCCCCGCCGGCCGCCGGGGTGCTGCTCGGGCTGGCCGCCGGCACCACCGCCTTCCCGCTGGTGCTGGTGCCGGCGTGGGTGCAGTTCTACCACGGCCGCGGGTCCGGGCGGTTCACCGTGTGGTTCGCCGCCGCGTTCGCCGGCAGCCTGCTGCTCACCGCCGCCGCCCTGGCGCTCGGCGGGGAGTACGCCAGCGGGGTGTGGCACACGTTCAGCCCGACCGACTGGCAGCCGTGGGTGAAGCCGACCGCCGAGAGCGTCTGGACGGGCGGGCGGTGGTACTACCGGCTGCCGGTGTTCGTCGCCTACGCCGGGCTGGTACTGGCCACGTTCATCTGGCCGAAGGCGCGGAACCTGGGGCAGTTGCTGGCGGTGAACGCCGCCGCGCTCCTCGGCATCCAGTTCTGGTTCGCCGACCGCGGCGGGGTGTACGTGCTGTGGTTCGCCCCGCTGCTCATCCTCATGGTGCTGCGGCCGACCGCCACCGACCTGGTGCCCCCGCCGGTGAACGGCGTTCACCTGTTCCGCTGGCTGCGGAAGCCGAAGGCGAGCGGGCTGCCCTCCCCCGGCGTGGCGGTGTAGTCGGGCGGATCGCTGCCCTGCCCTACAATGCCACACATGACCCGCCTGTCCGTCCTCCTCTCCGCCGCCGTCCTCGTGCTCGTCGTCGGCGGGCCGTTCGCCTACCGGGCGGCCAAGCACCGCACCTACCGCAACCTCCGGGTGGTGGAAGACGGCGTGCTGTACCGTAGCGGGCAGATGTCCCCGGCCGGGTTCGAGCGGGTGTGCCGGGAGCGGGGCATCCGCACCGTCGTCAAGCTGCGGGAGGCGAACGACGAGAAGGCGGCGGACGTGGCCGCGGACGACGCCGAGGAGGCGTACTGCCGGGCGCACGGCATCACGTTCATCCGCCTGCTGCCCAAGGACTGGGAAGAGGACGACACCGGGCGGGTGCCGATGGAGGACAACCTGCGGTGGTTCGAGCGGGCGATGGCCGACCCGGCGCAGACCCCGCGGCCGGTGCTCGTCCACTGCTTCGCCGGCATCCACCGCACCGGGGCGATGGTGGCCGCGTACCGCATGGCCTTCCAGGGGTGGTCGAACGCCGAGGCGGTAGCCGAGTTACAGTCCCGCGGCCGGTCCACCACCACCTACGTCGGCAACCTGATCCCGTACCTGACGAACAAGTACCGCCCGGAGCGGCGGCCGGGGGCGGTTGGCGACCCGCCGGCCGGCAAGTAATATGGGACGCACCCCGCGAGGGTGGCGGAATTGGCAGACGCACAAGATTTAGGTTCTTGCGCCCGCAAGGGCGTGGGGGTTCAAGTCCCCCCCCTCGCACTCGGACAATTCGCCCGCCGCGGCGAGCAGTTCCGCCTGGACTCGAATGGCGCGGGCCGCGCCTCCGAGACAGGCTCGAAGGCGCGGCCCGCGTGTTCCGTCTCACGTTGTTCTTGCTCAGCGGTGTTTGCCGCCGCCGTGCCCACCGCCGTGGCCGCCGCCGCCACCGTGGCCGTAGCTGTGCCCCCCGCCGTACCCCCCGTACCCGTGGCTGTAGCCGCCGCCGTAATACCCGCCGTAACTCGGGTACACGCGGTTGTAACCACCGCCGTAATACCCGCCGTAGCCATAGCTCGGGTAACCCCAGTAGCCGCGGTTGTACCCGCCGTATGAGTTACCGAGGGCGACCCCGAGGCCAAAGGTGAGGGCGCTCAACCCGAGGCCGCCGTACCCGTACGACCCGAGGCCACCATACCCGTACCCGTATGTCGGATAACCGGTACCGTACCCGGAATAGCCGCCCCCGTAGTAGGAGTTGCCAGAGTACATCCCGCTACTATAGCTGGGGTAGTAGGTGTAGCTCGGGGTGTACGTCTGGTACACCGTGTCGGGGTAGTAGGTGGCCGCCGGCTGGGTCGTATAGGAGGCGGTGGCCGGTTGGACCGTGGTAGAGGCCGGAGCCTGAACCGGGGGTGCGATACCGGGCGGGAAGGCCATACCGTTGGCGAATGTGGTGCCGGCGATGTACCACGCCCCGGGGGTGATCGCAACCCCCTCCGGCGGCGGAGTAATGACGGCCTGGGTGGTCTGGGCGACGGCCGCCACCGACGACAGTAGGAGTGCCAGGCAGCTCAGAGTGGTTTTCACGGTGCGAACTCCGGCGATGGGCGTCTCGTCGGGATTGATATGCAAGCGGGGTGCCCGATTAGGCAATTCGCGGGAATTGGCCTAAACATTCGCGCCGGCGGGATTTGTCCGCGGTTTCGGCCGACGGACGATTGACCCAGCCGTTTCAGGGAACGGACGGCCGGGGTGGATGACTTGGCACCAGCGTGGATTCCCCAGCACCAGCCCCGCGACCTGCCCGGGCACCCCGTTCTCCGCGCACTCACGTTCGGAGTCAGTTCGACTGCGGTTGCGACGAAGCGGATTGCGGCGTAAGGGCGGTCGTCGCTTTCATGACCACCTCTTTGAGTTCGGCGATCACCGCCGGGCGGAGGGGTTCGGGGATGGTCGAAAGGTCGAGGTACAGCCCCCGCCCCGCCGACACGTTCGCCCGCTCGTGTGCCGTCCGCGCGGCGGCCGACACGGGTGACCCGGCTTCCATCTCGGCCAGTTGTCGGAACCGCTCTTCCGGGGTGATGGCGGCCATGTTCAACCTCCGAATGAAATTAGCGTGATGTTACCTGTCGCCGATTTCGAGGCGATCCGGAGCGGCAGCACGACCGCCGAGCAGTCCGACGAGGGCGCCGATCGTCACCATTGCGATGTACACGCACACCTCGCCGAATCGCTTCTGCATTTCCGTCGGCGGTTCGCGGGCAAGGATCGCGAGCAGCGCCAACCCGACGAGGGAGAACGCAAAAGCCCCCGTCACGATCAGGATGAGCAGCACGAACATCCGGTTCTGGGTGATGACCGGAAGTGCAGTTCGGCGAGGCGTTTTGGGTGCGGCTTTCTCGGCCGGCTTCTTCGGCTCTTCAGGCGACGGGTCGGGCACGGGCGATGCTCCGAGGGTC
>CANJKY010000426.1 GCA_947474875.1 Gemmataceae bacterium | reverse complement strand
TCGACGAACGACTTCAGGTCCATCTTCCGCAGGATGGACTTCAGCACCTTCTCGTTGATCGCCGTGAAGTAGGCCCGCCCGTAGCCCATGCCGTAGTCGAGCGACAGCCCCTGGATGAGCGTCTCCGCCCGTTGGTCGGTCGTCACGTCCCGGTGGTAGGACTGCACGAACGGGTTGAACGCGTGACTCGACCGCCCCCGCTCGGACGTGAACCAGGAGAACGGCAGCCCCGCCTTGGCCGCCTCGACCCGGCACGACTCGAACAATGCCATGTCCCCCTTGAGGTCGAGCACCACCACCGAGCAGTCGTTGCGGGCCATTAACTGGGTGGCGAGCGGCCCGACGACGAGCGACGTCTTCATCGACCCGGTGTCGCCCGTCAGGTGGTAGTGCTGGTCGAGAATCGCCTTGTGCAGCAGCACCGGGTAGTCGCCGAACACGCTGAACCCGACGAGCAGGTGTTCCCGTTCGAGGGCGTGTTGGGAGTTCACCAACCGGCTGACGTAGACGTCCCACTCGCTGTCCGTCGTCCGGGCCCGCCCGCCCGGGGCTTCGAGGGCGAGGTAGAACCCGGCGAGCAGTTCGCCGACGGCTGCCCAGACGACGACCGCGGTCACGAGCACGACTCCGAGCGGGACCGCTACCAGGACGGTGATAACCCGCCGGGGTATCGACTCCCACCGCTCCTGCTCCATCCGTTCGATGTCGTCTTCCGTGACCGTCCGACTCCGGACGAGCGCCGCGGCCTCCCGCCGCGCCTCGCCGGGCGGGAGTTGCGACAGGTAGTCGCGTTCGTGCGGGAGGAGTTGCCCCTGCACGGGCCGGGCCGTCACGGCCGGCGGCCAGACGGGCGGCAGGACGACGGCCGTTGCCAGCCCGGCCGCGAGCAGGATGACGAGGAGAAAGTGCTTGCGGGCGTCCACATCGACGAGCGGGCGGAGGGGGAAGCGGAACACCCCGGCGGCCGGCGTGCGGTGCCGGTTGTAGCTGGCGAAGACGACGAGCAGTTCCCAGAGCACTCGGGCCGTCAGCCCGAGCGAGAACCCCTCGTCCCGGTTGAACACCCGTCGCACCAGGACGACGAGGCCGAGGAATAGGATGAACCCGGCCACCGCCAGCGGCGGCGCGAGCGGGTTGTGGCTCTCGAAGCCGAGTTGAAAAAGGACCAGGACGCCGAACAGATACGCCGCGAGCAGGAAGACCGGGGCCAGGACCGTCGCCCGCGCCGCCGGTAGTTGTTCGCACACCGCCCACCGGCCCGGGTGCGGGAAGTATCCCTGCCACTCCCGGCCCACGTCGCCGTAGACCTTCGGGTTCGCCGCCATCCAGGCGACGACCTGCCGGGCGTAGACGAGGGCCAGCCCGGCGAGGGCGGCGACGGCGCACGGGAAGGCGACGAGGTAGCCGGCGAGATAGGGCGGGATGGCCGCGTGCAGGGCGACGCACCCGACCAGCACGGCGACGAGCCAGAGGCGGAATTCCCCCGTGCGGCTCGGGGCGTCCGGGTCGGGCCGGGCGGCGTCGGGGACGACCCACCAGACCGTCCCGAAGAGGGCGACGGCCGCGTAGCCCAGGTAATCGGGAACCAGGAACCGGACCGCGATGGCGGTCACGACGGAAACGCCGACGGCGAGCGCGAGGGCGTCCCGGGTGAAGCGGATTTCAGTATCGACGTCCGGGCGGGTGCGGTAGTTGAGTTCGGTGCCGTCGGTCGGCGGCAGGGACGCGGCGTCGAGCGTATCGTTCGTCTCCGAGGTGGGAATCCGCATGCGTCAACCGCCCGTGAGTAAGTCCCCCAGTTCCGGCACCACGGCAACGCGCACCCGCACCGGCCCGCGGTGGCCAACCCGAACGGCCGTTTCCAGTTCAAGACGCTTCTCAGTATACCCGGTCAGAATGACGAGTTGGAACCGGCCCGCCAGGATCAGGTCGCGGAACGCTGGCAGCCGATACCGCTGCGAAATCACCTTGCGGACCTTCGCCGTCATTCGCTTCGGCGACGTCGCCCGGTCGAAGAGGAACATGCCGAGCGTGAACCGCCCCTCGACCTCCTCCTTGAAATAGTTCGACCGGCACTGCCCCGGTTTGCACAGGTCCGGGTGGCCCGCCTGGAACTTCGCCGCCGTGTACCGCTTCACGCCGTTGGCGACGCAGAAGCAGGCGGCCGCGAGCGCCCCCGGGAACGACTGCTCGGTGAACGGGACCGGCTCCCGCACCTTCGCCCCGACCAACCGGCACGCCCGCGGGGCCAGGACGTAATACGCCGCCTTCGGGTGGAGTTGGAACTTCCGCAGGTAGTTGTGTTGGACGAGCCGGAACGTGACCTTGCGGACCGCCCGCAGGTCGGTCACGTCCGGGAAGAAGACCCGCCGGAACAGGTCGTCGGTGCCGAGTCGGTATTGGCCGACGAACTCCAAGAGCTTGCGGTCCCGATCGGACAGGTCATGTTTGCGCTTGGCCATTTCGGTCACCACAGTTCGTAGGGGAGGGATTTCTCGGCACAGGCCGCGTGGAAATCCCGTAGCCGTTCGTCCCGATACGCCCCGCCGAAATCGACCGCCCGGACCGGCCGGCCGTCGGCATCGCACAGCACCGCGTCGGGGATTTTCGTCCACCCCCAGCGGGCGGCGACGGCGTCCTCACCGACCCACTGCTCCCGCCAGTTCAGCCCGCCGTCGCGGTAGCGAAGGAAGATTTCGCCGACGTGAAGGTCGTGCGTCGTCTGGCAGGCGTTCTTCACGTCCCCCGGCGTCGAGCCGCCGAACACGTCGAGCGCCCGCCGCCCGGCGACCGCGACCTCGGTCTGCACGGCAGGGCACTCCCACCGCTCCCGACACCAGTCTTCGAGCAGCGAATAGTCCGGCTCGGCCTCGCCCGGTGCCCACGCGAAAATAGGCCCCGATAATTCGAGCAGCGGGCGGGCCAGGACCGTGACCGGGATCAGCCACTTCGCCTGGGCGAGCCGGTTCACGTCCGCCCGCGCCCGCCAGCGGGCGTCCCGGTTGGGCGGCCACCACCCGCGGGCGACCTGGTCGATCGACAGAATTCGCAGGTGGTGGCAGAGGACGACGCAGATTTCTTTTTCCCGGCGGGTCATGGGGCACCCTCCGGGCCCTTCGGCGGCCGGCCGCGCTTGCGGGCTTCGAGCGACTCGCCGGTCGGGTGGACGGGCGGCGACGGGAGTTGCGGACGGGGCGGGTGACCCGCGAGCGACGGCGGCCGGGCCACCGGCGCGGCGGGCGGCGGGGGTGGAGCCGCCGGCGAGTCCGGAGGCCCGGCGATTTTCGCCACGAACAATTCCGCCGCCTGGGACGGGTCGTGCGCGCCCGGGGATTCGAGGAGTTCCAGGGCGTCGTAAAACCCGGCGAGGGCCGCGTCCCGCGCCAGCCGCCGCACGTATTCGGAAAAGGAGAACATGACTTTCCTCCGCGCGCCCGGTACCCCTTGTGGCACCGGGTCACACGGGCCAAGATAAAATTGTCCGCGTCGGTCCCTCAGCCGAGCCTGGGGGGAATCTCGGGCGGGTTTCGGGCCGTTCGGTTGGCCGATTCTTGGCCGAATACGCGGACCGGCCCGCTGCGGAGTCCCGGTCCGCTCCCGGTTCCCCAGCCCGATTCCCGACAAGGAGTTGCGGCCACGGGTGGTCCCGCGGTAAGCCGACCCACTCCTTGACGAAAAAATGCCGAGGGGATTTTCCGCGTCGGAAAATGACCGCGGTGAAAATCGGGGAGGGGAAATTCGGTGGGAAGGCCGGACGAAATTCGCTGCCGCGGTCGGCGCTACCCGGTGACGGACGAAATCCGGGTCGGGGGGCGGGCGTATTTCGTGGTCGAAAATCTCGGGCGGGGGGCGGCCCGCAAAGTGTTCGACCCGCGGGCCGGGGTCGGCGGGGATTTTCGCGTGCTGCACTCGCTGCCGCGCTCGCCCGCCACGAACCAGCGTCTCGAAACGCTCCGCCGGGCGGCCGAGAGAAATCTCAACCTGGCGAAAATCCGCGAGACATCTTTCGATCGCGATCGAATTTCGGTGCTGACCGACTGGGTGTGGGGAATTCCCCTCGACCGATATTTGGCGGACGTGCGGGCGAACCGACAGCCGCGGCCGAGCAGCCGGGAAATCGTCCGGCTCTTGCGGGGGTTATTCCACGGCGTCTGTCACTTCCACCACGACGCCCACTCCGTCCACGGCGACATCAAACCGGCGAACGTCGTCCTCGAACCCCGGCCGTCGAAATTCACGCTGATCGATTTCGGGTCGGCGTGGCCGGTCGAACGGACCACACGGCGCCATTCCGGCGACGGCCTTTCGGCCCCCTACGCCGCCCCCGAACAATTCTTGGAAAATCGCCCGGTCGATTTCCGGGCCGATTATTTTTCGCTCGCCGTGCTCGGCTACGAACTGCTCACCCTGGGAATTCCCTACGACGGGATCGGCGGCCGGGCCGGACTGCCGAAATTACGCGACGCCTTCGCCGGGAAATACCGGTCGCCGTCGGAATGGGTTCCCGACCGCGACCGAATTCCTCGGTCCGCCGTCGCCGCCCTCGACCGATTTTTCGGCCGCTGTCTCGCACTGGATCCGGACGGGCGGCTCGAAAATCGGACCGCGTGCCTGGCGGCCGTAGACGAACTCGCGCGGGAGTATCGGCCGGGGTCT
>CANJKY010000425.1 GCA_947474875.1 Gemmataceae bacterium | reverse complement strand
CCGTAGGTGTACCACTGGGCCGGGGAGATGGTGGCCCAGGCGTGCGGGAAGTTACCGGCCGCGATCCAGGCGCCGAGGAAGTCGCGGGCGCCGGTCTCGACCCCGCCCAGGTACTCGCCGACCATCACGGTGTTGCTGGAGCCGTCCGTCATGCCGACGATGGCGGTGCCGACGTTCGGGGTGAACGGGCCGGGCCACTGGCCGTAGAAGGCGTTCGTCGTGCGGCCGAAGCAGCCGGCGCTGAACACGTAGTTGGTGCGGGCGAGCAGGTTGCCGCCGGAGCTGGTCGGGTAGTACCCGCCGGTGAACGTCAGCCCGCCGATGAAGTAGTACACGAACACGCCGTTCACCGGGTTGACCGTGTCCACGTTGTCCGACGGGCAGTGGAAGGTCTTCACCTTCTGCTGGGCGGCGGCCCAGGTGGCGGTGTTCGACCACCACGGGTTGGTCGGCCAGGTGAACGAGGTCGGGGCGGTCGGGTCCACCTCGAACATCGTCTGCGGCATCAGGCGGAAGATGTTCTCCTGCTCGATGTACGGCAGCAGGAAGGCGTTGGCCGACACCCCGGTGCGGGTGCTGTTGCCCGGCGGCAGTTTGCCGTACGCGCTCTCGTAGTTGTGCGCGGCCAGGGCGAGTTGCTTCAGGTTGTTCGAGCAGCTCATCCGGGCGGCGGCTTCCCGCACCTTCTGGACGGCCGGCAGCAGGAGGCCGATGAGGATCGCGATGATGGCGATCACCACCAGCAGCTCGATCAGCGTGAACGCGGACCGGCGGAACCGAGACACCATGACACACTCCTCGATGGGCACACGTCGCGCACGGGCGGAAAACGGATTAATGGAACCGGCCGTGGTCGGGTGTGCGGGTCGGAAAACGGGGGCCGTCGGAGAACGGCGCACCCACCCTTGGGGAGGTCGATTAGGCCGGGCAGAACGAGATACGAGTCATTTCGCCCGACCTAACCTACATGTCTACTCGATCGTACACCGGGTCGCAACCGATTTTTGCCCAGTACGCGCCGATTTTTTCACCGGACTTTCATCAGTGTGAGGTTTCCGTAGACGAAGCGGCGCCCGAACTCCCTCCACATCAGGCGGCCTCAAGCCACGAAATGATGGCCCGCGTGAGCGCCCCGGTGTTATCCATCCGCGGCACCTTGTTCTGACCACCTTCCTTGCCTCGGGCCTTCATCCACCGCTCGAACCCGCCCTCGGGCACCACCCGCACCTGCGGGGCGAGCATGGTCAGGTCGCCCACCCGGTGGGCGTCGTAGTCCTCGTTCAGCCGCCGCAGTTCGGCGTCGAGTACTGCCGCGAACCGCCCCAGGTCGGCCGGCGGCGGGCCGCGGAACTCGACCAGATACAGGTGGCGCCCCGGCTTCTTCGGGTCGGTCGGGAACACCGGCCCGACGTGGTGATCGGCGGTCAGCACCCCGAACTCGGCCGCCGCCTTCGCCACCGCCCTCTCGACTTCCTCCTCGATCAGGTGCTCGCCGAACGCGCTCAGGAAGTTCTTCGTCCGCCCGGTGAACCGGATGAGCGGCGGGGTGCGGCTCTCGAACGTCACCGTGTCCCCGATCAGGTACGCCCACAGCCCGGCGCAGGTGGTCACTGCCACCGCGTACACCACCCCCGGCTCCACGTCCGCCAGGGTGTGCCGGGTCGGCCGGTCGGTGGTCAGCTTGCCGTCGGCGAACTGCTCGACCGGGATGAACTCGAAGAAGATGTTGTGGTCCGGCAGCACCCGCAGCAGACGGGGGAACCGCGGGTCCTCGGTGGCGATGAACCCCTCGCTGCACGGGTACACCTCGCAGAACTCCACCCGATCGCTGCCGATCTCCGCCTTGAACGTGTTCCGGAACGAGTCGAACTTGGTGCCGCCGTGGATGACCAGCCGCAGGGTCGGCCACACCTCGGCGATGGTCTTCTTGCCGCTCACCTGCTTCACCACGTCGAACAGCTTGAGCACCCACGACGGCACCCCGCTGATGGCGGTGATCGGCTCACCCACCGACCGCTCGGCCAGCTTCTGCAGCTTCACCGTCCAGTCCGGGATGAGGCTCAGGTCGAGCGGCGGGAACACGTACGGCCGGGCGGCGGTCATCAGCTCCTTGCTGGCGATGCCGCTCAGGTCGCCGGCCAGGCTGCCGTCGACCTGCTTCCGCAGGTCGGTACACCCGCCGAGGAAGAAGAACTTGCCGGTGAACGTGCGGTGCCTGGGGAACTGGTTGCGGAACAAGGCCATGGTGGTGTACGCCGCCCGCGAGTTCGACCGCACCATCTGCTTGGAAATGGGGATGTACTTGGTCGCCCCGCTGGTGGTGCCGCTGGACAGCGCGTAGTACGGGATCTTGCCCGGCCAGGTGAGGTCGTCCAGCCGCGGGTACGCGTCCTTCCAGTACCCGTCCCAGAACTGCTCGTAGTCGCGGAGCGGCACGCGGGCCTGGAAGTCGGCCACACTCTCGATGCGGTCGAACCCGTGGCCCTGGCCGAACTTCGTCCCCGCCGCCTTCCGCACCAGCTTGGCCAGGATCTTCGCCTGCACCTCGCCGGCGTCCATCGTGTCCAGCCGTCGCACCCGCACCCGGGCCGCCGCCACCACCCCGGCGTCGGTCATGCGGCGAACCAGCTTCGAGCCGGTGAGCTTGGGCAGCAGCCACTGGGACGGCCGGGGCATGGGGAACTCCACGAGACAGGCACCCGGTATGGTACGGCGCGACTTCCGGGCGAGTTTCCCCTTGCTCTCCCCCACCCCGGGTGGCTATTACTGAATTAACGGACGGACCAGTCCGCTAATTCCCCGGACGACGCCGATGGCTGAAGCTGCCCGCACCCCGGGGCGACCCAAAGACCCCGAGCTGGAAGCCCGCAACAAGGCCCGCATCCTGGACGCCGCCGCCCGGCTGTTCGCCGAGCGGGGGTACGCCGACACCCAGGTGCAGACCATCGCCGACGCCCTGGGTGTGGGCAACGGCACCGTGTACCGGTACTTCCCGACGAAGGAGAAGCTGTTCCTGGCGGCGGTCGAGCGGGGGCTGGCCGAGCTGACCGCCGAGATGGACGCGGTGCTGGCCGCCACCACCGCCGACCCGCTAGACACCGTGCGGCAGGCCGTCCGAGGGTACCTGCGGTTCTTCCACCAGCGGCCGCACATGGCCGAATTGTTCATCCAGGAGCGGGCCGCCTTCCGCCACCACCACCGCCCGCTGTACTTCGTGTCCAAGGACGAGGACAACTGCAAGCACGCAGAGTTCTTCCACCACCTACAGGCCACCGGGCTGATCCGCGAGATGCCGCCGGAGCGGTTCTTCGCCGTGGTCGAGGACCTGCTGTACGGCACCATCCTGACGAACCTGTTGAGCGGCCGGCCGGTCGACCCGGACGCCCAGGCGGAGGACGTGCTGGACGTCATCTTCCACGGGGTGCTGACCGACCCCGCCCGCAAGAAGCTGAGCAAGAAGGAGGGGAAGAAGTGACACTGGATAATCGGGACTCCCATCTTCGCCGCGACCCCCGGGAGCGGGGGTGGCTTAACCGCTCCCGGAGGTCGCGGCGAAGATTAGGGCCGCTCCTCCTGCTCCTCCTCGCCGGCTGCTCCCCCAACTCCGCCACCACCGAGGCGACCAAAGAGCCACAAGCCGTGCCCGTCACCGTGGACGTGGTCCGCGGCCGCGAACTGCGGCGGACCATCCCGGTCACCGGCACCCTGGCGGCGTTCGAGGATGTCACCCTGTCGCCGAAGGCGGACGGCCGTATCCTCACCGCCCGGTACGACGTGGGCGACCCGGCGGTGCCCGGCGCGGTGCTGCTGGACATCGACCCGACCGACGCCCGGAACGCGGTGGCGATGGAACGCCGGTCGTTGGACGCCGAACTCGCCCGCATCGGGCTGACCGAGCTGCCAGGCGGGGCGTTCGACGAGAACGCGGTGCCGGAGGTGCAGCGGGCCGAGGCCGCCCGGCTGAACGCCCGCCGGGTGTTCGACCGGGTGACGGCGTTGGCTACCGCCTCCCGGCAGGAGGTGGACGCGGCCGAGACGGAGATGAAGGTGGCGGAGGCGAACAAGCGGAACGCGGTGACGGCGGCGCGGGCGACGCTGGCGGCGGCGAAAATGCGGAAGGCGTCGCTGGACATGGCCGAGCAGAAACTGGCCGACTGCCAGTTGCGGGTGCCCGAGCCGGCCGGGTGGAGGGCGTGGGCGGCGGCCGTCGGGCCGGGGGCGGCACCGGGGCGGTTCACCGTCGCCACCAAGATGGCCTCCGAAGGAGAGATGGTGCGGAGCATGCCCGGCACGAACGTGTACCGGCTGGTGGCGTCCCAGGTGCTCAAGCTGAAGGTGACGGTGCCCGAGCGGTACACCCCGGACGTGAAGGTCGGCCAGCCGGTGGACGTGCGGGTGGACGCCTACGCGGACACGGTGTTCGCCGGCCGGGTGGCCCGCATCAGCCCGACCATCGACACCCAGAGCCGCACGTTCCAGGCGGAGGTGCACGTGCCGAACCTGACCGACAAGCTGAAGGCGGGCGGGTTCGCGCGGGCGGAGATCGTGATCGGCACGGCCACCGCGGTGACCATCCCGCCGCCGGCGCTGGTGGTGTTTGCCGGGGTGACCAAGGTGTTCGTCACCGACGGCACGACGGCGAAGGCGGTGCCGGTGGAGGTGGGG
>CANJKY010000424.1 GCA_947474875.1 Gemmataceae bacterium | reverse complement strand
CTCGCTCGGCGATCGGCTTCACGCCCCGGGCCGACTCGCCGGTGTAGATCGACCGCGGGCGGATGAGCCGGTTGTGGTCGGTCTGCTCGATCACGTGCGCCGCCCAGCCGGCGATGCGGCTCATGGCGAACATCGGCGTGTACAACGGGATCTCCAGGTCCATCGCGTGGTACAGCCGGCCGGCCGGCCAGTCCAGGTTCGGGTACATCTTCTTCTGCTCGCCCATCACCCGCTCGATGATGTCGGCGGTGGTCTCCCACTTCTGGAGTTCCGGCGTCGTCGCGGCGGCTTTGGCGTACTCCTTCAGGATGCCGGCCCGCACGTCGCCGGCCTTGTAAACCCGGTGGCCGAACCCCATGATCCGCTCCTTGCGGGCCAGCGCGTCCAGCGTCCACTTCTCGGCCGCGTCCGGCCCGCCGGCCGCCCGCACCACGTCCATCACCTTCTCGTTCGCCCCGCCGTGCAGCGGCCCCTTCAGCGCGCCGATCGCCCCGACGACGGCCGAGTGCAGGTCCGACTGGGTGGACACGATCACCCGCGCGGTGAACGTGCTGGCGTTGAACTCGTGCTCGGCGTACAGGATGAGCGACACGTCCAGCGCCCGCACCTCCGCCGGCGTCGGCTCGGTGCCCCGCAGCATGTACAGGAAGTTGGCCGACTGCCCGAGATCCGGCCGGGCCATCACCGGCTGTAGCCCCTTGCTGATGCGGTACTGGTCGGCCACCATCACCGGCATCTGGCCGAGCAGCCGCTCGGCCTTCCGCACGTTCGCCTCGTGGGTGTTGTCCGCCGCGTCCGGGTCGAACAGGCTGACCATGCTGACCGCGGTGCGGAGTGCATCCAGCGGGTACGCCCACTTCGGCACGTTCGGATACAGTTGCTTCACCGGCTCCGGGATGCGGCGGGCGGTGGTGACACGGGCCTGGAACGCCGACAACTCCTTCGCCGTCGGCAGGTCGCCGTGCAGCAACAGGTACGCCACTTCGTCGAACGTCGCCTTCTCGCACAGTTCGCCGACCGAATACCCGCGGTACTTCAGCCCGTCCTCGACGGTGGACACGGCCGTCTCCCCGGCGACGATACCTTCCAGGCCGGGCGAGTAATTGGCAGGCGACGGCGCGGCGGCGGACATTGCTGGCTCCGAAAGCAGATCGGGACGCCGGACAGTGTACCGAATCGGACGGGGTTCAGCTAAACTACGCTGCTGATCCAAATCGCCGCGGGGGCGTATATGCAAGATCGCTACGCCGAGTGGGCCGACCGCGATGCGGTGGACCGATGCATCCCCAGCGTGGGGTACGGTGATCTCGAATACGAGGATTGGCGTTACTGTCTTCGGGGTAAGCCGTTCACGGGTTTCAGTGCGACCAGATATTCGGACGGGAAACTAGAATCGCTTGTTGGCCTCACCGAACCGATGGTATCGCACACGGACTGACCGTCGGGTGGCTCCGACAGGAACACTCCGACTGTTCGCGGGGACTGCCGAATCGGTCTACCACGGCTGGGTCGTCGAGTGGGATCAAGACGGCAAGTTGCTGAAAGCTGAGCAGTACGACCTGGGACTACTCATCAACACCGAACGCCGGAGTGAGGCGAGTTAAAGACGGCTGCGGTCGCGGGCGTCCTGGTAGGTGGCTTCCAGGTCTACCGGCACGACGAGGCCGGCGTTGAGTGCGAGCGGCAACTCGGGCAGCGAAGCCCCGACAGTCAGTGGGCGGATGCGGAGTTCGATCTGCTCCGCCTCGCCGACCCGGAGCGGGCGGTACGACACAGCGGAGAGCGGGCCGGCGTCGGGCACCTCGCGGGTCGGGTCGAGGACGGCCACCAGGTCGGCGAGCGGCCGGCCGTGGCGGTTGGTCACCACGTCCACCACGATCAGCCCGCACCCGGCCTGAAGGTAGGTGGCACACTTGGCGGCGAACGCCCGCCGGCTGTCGTCCCGGTCCTTGTTCCGCGGCGACACCAACTCCACCGCCGCCACCAGCGTCGGCCCGCTGCTCGTCTCGATCACCCGCACGCCAAAGGATGGCGGGAACACCGCCGGTAGCACCATGTCAGCCGGGGCCAACGTCGGCTGAACGCGGGGTACGGTTGCCACCCCACCCCCGCCGGCCGGAGTGTTGTCGAACGTCGCCACGTCCACCTCGATCCGCGCCCCGGCGTGGACCTGGGGTTCGGCGAAATAGTCGTCCGGAAGCACGTCGTTTAGCGCATCGGCTATCGCCGCCGCCCAGCGGGCGTGAAACGCCTCCCAGTGGCGGGTGCCTAGCAGGGGCGGGTGAAAGTGGTCGAGTAGCGGCATTCGGATCGGCCCTCGGGGTATGTGCAGGGTAACGCCGCCCGGCGGTGGTGTCAAAGCGGTCACTTCCACCGACATCCCGACTTCGCCCATTTTCACAACAGCCGCCCGGTCGCGCTGGTCGATGACAGGGATAAGCCGCCGTCTGGAACGGATGCCGGAGCAGCCCTGTGGCCGCAGACGCCGCCGGCCTGGTGGTCGAAACGTCACACCTGACGAAGATCTACCAGGACCGGCAGATCGCCCTGAACGACCTCACCCTGGGTATCGAGCCCGGGGCCGTGCTCGGTTTGCTCGGGCCGAACGGGGCGGGCAAGACCACCTTCCTGCGGTTGGTGCTCGGACTGCACTCGCCCACCGCCGGGTGGTGCAACGTGTTCGGCAAGCGGATGCACGCCAACGCCGCCGACCTCCGCCGCCGCATCGGGTACATCCCGACCAACCCGCAGTTCCCCCGCGGCATGTCGCCGATCGAATACCTGGACTACATGGGCCGGCTGTTCGGCATGCCCCGCCAGACCCGCAAGCCGAAGCTGGCCAAGCTCATTCGCGCCGTCGACCTGCTGCCACAGTCCGGCCAGCCGATCTCCAACTTCACCCCAGGCATGACCTCCCGCCTGGCCGTGGCCGCCAGCCTGATCAACGACCCGGACCTGCTCATCTGGGACGAGCCGACGCACGGGCTGGACGTGGAGGCCCGCCGCGGCATGCTCGAGCTGATCAAGACGCTGGCGGCCGAGAAGACGATGATCCTGAGCAGCCACAACCTGAGCGACGTGGACGAGGTGTGCAACCACGCGGCGGTGCTGAACAAGGGGCACCTGATCTTCAGCGGGTCGCTGCAAGACCTGAAGGGCAAGATCCGCAAGAACCACTACGAGTTGGACCTGGAGGGGGATCAGAAGTCGATCGCCAAGAGCGTGCAGCAGGTGAAGGGGATGAAGGAGGTGCTGTCGGCCGGGCTGCGGCACCGCCGGCTGGAGCTGAAGCTGACCGACGACGTGAGCAACACCGGGGTGCTGGCGATGGTCATGCAGACGCTGTTCGACAACAAGGTGAGCCTGGTGACGGTGCGGAGCATCGGCATGCAGACGGAGACGGCGTACCTGGACCTGGTGGAGAAGGAGGAGCAGCGGGGGTTCGCACGGTTGTACCAACCGCAGGCGGAGGCGGCGTGATCTTCTGAACAGTACGATACGTGCGTTTTCAGTGAACGCGCTTGCACATGGCTGACGATGTGGTAGTGTGTCCACTGTCCGCCCACCTCCACCGGAGCCTGTCATGGCCGTTCAGACCCCGCCCGCCGGGTACCACACCGTCACCCCGTACCTGACCGCGTCCGACGCGAACGCGGCCATCGAGTTCTACAAGGCCGCGTTCGGGGCGGTCGAGACGTGCCGGCTGACCATGCCGGACGGCAGCATCTGCCACGCCGAGGTGAAGATCGGCGACTCGCACGTCATGCTCGGGCAGGAGTGCCCGGCGTGGGGGAACAAAAGCCCGCTCACCCTCGGCGGTACGCCGACCGGCCTGTGCGTGTATCTGCCGGACGTGGACGCCGCGTTCAGGCAGGCGGTGGCCGCCGGGGCGAAGGTGGACAAGCCGGTGGAGAACCAGTTCTACGGCGACCGCAGCGGCACCGTCACCGACCCGTTCGGGCACAAGTGGACGCTGGCCACGCACGTCGAGGACGTGTCCCCGGCCGACATGCAGAAGCGGATGGACGCCTGGATCGCCAGCATGAGCCAGCCGCAGGCGCAGGCGGCGTAACCCGGAGACCCGCATGGACGCGCCGACCACCGCCGCCCCGCCCGCCCCGCGGTTCAACCCGCTGCTGCCGTACTTTGCCGTCTTCCGCACCGACCTGCGGCTGACGGCGCACAGCTGGGTGTTCCGCCTGTGGGTTCTGGTGTCGCTCGTGGCGGCCGTCGGGTACGGGCTGTACAAGTTCGGCATCCACCGCGAGGTCGGGCTGGTGCAGTCGGCGTCCGAGCAGACCGGCGTGCTGCTCCGCACCGTCGGTCTGGTGACGCTGGCGTTCGTCTCCTTGCTCGCCCTCAGCGGGGTGAGCGGGGAACGGGGGTCGGTGGCTGACTCGATCTTGTCCCGTGGGATCAGCCGGCACCAGTACTTCCTGGCCAAGTGGCACGCCCGCACGCTGGTGCTGCTCGGGGCGTTCGCGGTGCTCTCGGCCGTCGTCCTCACCGCCTACCACTTCCTGCTCGAACCGGACGTGACGCTCGGCGGCGGGGTCGCCGCCACCGTGGTGGCGCTGGCGGTGCTGGCCGCGGTCATCGCCTGGGGTGTGACCGTCGGGGCGCTGGCGAACGGCACGGTCATCGGCATCACCCTGTTCTGGCTGGCCCTGTT
>CANJKY010000423.1 GCA_947474875.1 Gemmataceae bacterium | reverse complement strand
GGTGCTACTCGCCGACGTGCTGCTGGTGGGGTTGATCCGGGTGGCGGTGTAGGGCTCGGTCGTGAGTCCCATCAGGACGCGAGGCCCGACGCCGTGAGCAGCGGCAGTTTCTGATTGACCCACGCCAGCGATACGGCGAATCTGCCGTGAGCGAGTGGCTCTCATGTCGCGTGATGGGAGGTGTTCATAGTGGAGATCGCATACTCGACACGATCGCAGTTCCTCGAAACCTGCGAGGCTGCCATCCGCGCTCACCGGGCCGATCTCGACAGCGGTGGGGCCGTACATGTGGACCTCGGCGAAGGTGGGTACGACGGGCGGGTCGTCGTTACGATCCGATTGAATGACCGGGCTTCGTTCGGCACCGATTGGGTGAACTCCGACCCGACTCGGTTCCCAGTCCGGATCAAGGCTGCCGCCACGGCTCTCCTAAATTGCGGCTGTGAGGGTGTGTTCGAGGTGTCGCATGCGGATGGCTCGCTCGCAATCCGCGCCGTGTAGCTTCGGGGGTTGCTGTGAAGCGGAACGGTCCCACTGTATACCTCGTCTCCTGCGTCAGCCTGAAGCGAAAGCAGGCTTGCGCCGCGCGCGACTTGTATCGCTCCGACTGGTTTTGCAAGGCCAGCCGGTACGCCGATGCATCTGGTTGTCCGTGGTTCATCCTCTCCGCCGAATATGGCCTCCTCCCGCCCGACCGGGTTATCGCGCCCTATGAGCGGACGCTGAACACAATGCGGGTAGCCGACCGTCGCGCGTGGGCCGATCGCGTCGCCCGACAACTCGCTGAAGTCGTTCCGGAACTGTCGCGTGTGGTGTTCTTGGCCGGCGAGCGATATCGTGAGTTTCTGATTCAGCACCTCATCGCTTCTAGCGTAGAGATCTCGATCCCGATGGAGGGACTACGGATCGGTGAGCAGTTGAACTGGTTGGGGCGGCACTCGTCCCGACCGTCGGGGCTGCGGGCGTGATGAGTGTAGCGTTCCAGGGTCCGCTGCGCTCCACCCCTGGCTCTTCCCGGACGCCCCGTTGGGGCGGCACCGTGAAGTAGGGGCCGGACACCAACGCCACCCCATCCTGCGACTCCGGTCGTCGTCGCGAGCCGATTAGCGACGACCGCGAGCCGATTAGCGATGACACCGATTCGTCGTAAGTCGTTGGCGGAAGAGGGTCGTACCGGAAATTTGCATGAGTCCGCCGAAGGGTGGGGTGAAGTGTCCGGACCCAACGGGAGCGGTCAGACCTTTCCCCTTTCCCCTTGCCGTTGACGGCCCCACATTCCGCTCGGTACGATCTCACCCCCACTCGATCCTCAGGTCCAGGGAAGGACCGCCGCGATGACCGCCCGCCTGCTCGCCGCCCCGCCGGACGCCCATCCGCAACTCGGGGTGGAGTGGGACGACTCCCCGTGCCCGCTGTGCGGCAATCGGGATGAAGAGCCGCAGTTCGAGGCCGCCGACCCCACCCCGGCCGACGACCGCCCCGGCCTCAAGTTCCTGGTGGTGAAGTGCCGGGCGTGCGGGCTGACGTACACCAACCCCCGCCCGTCGGCCGACGACATCGCCCGGTTTTACCCGTCCAACTACAAGCCGCACCGCCGCCCCCGCAAGCTGGAACAGGCCCGCCCCCGCACGCACCCGCTGGAGAAGCTGCTCGGCCGGCCGTGCTCGGAACGCCGCGGGGTGCTGCCATGGCCGGGGGTCGGGCGGCTGCTCGACTTCGGGTGCGGCGGCGGCAGTTTCCTGAAGCGGATGGCCGACCAGGGGTGGGACGTGGTCGGGCTGGATGCGGCGGTCGGGGCGGTGCGGACGGTGCAGGAGGACCTCAGGCTGAAGGCGATGGTCGGGTCGCTGCCGCACCCGGACCTGCGGCCGTGCTCGTTCGAAGTGATTACGATGTGGCACTCGCTGGAGCACGTGCATGATCCGGTGGGGGTGCTCCGCGAGGCGTACCGGCTGCTCATCCCCGGCGGGCGGCTGGTGATCGCCTGCCCGAACATCGACAGTTGGGCGTTCCGCCGGTTCGGCCCGGACTGGTTCGGACTGGACCTGCCCCGGCACCTGACGCACTTCACCCCGGTCACGCTGTCGCTGGCGGTGCAGTCGGCCGGGCTGCGGGTGATGAACATCCGGACCATCCGGCACTCCGACTGGCTGCGGAGCAGCGCCAAGCTGGCGGCCCGCGGCCCGCGGGCGGACTGGACAGACAAGGTGCTGACGTGGAAGCCGGCGGCCAAGCTGGCGGCGTGGGCGGTGTACACCGCCGGCGGGAGCGACTGCCTGTTGGCCGTGGCCGAACGGCCGAAGTAGCCGCCGCCCACATCGGGTATACTGAGCGGCACCGGACCCCACCCCCGGAGACGCCCCGTGTTGCGCCGCACCCTGGCCGCCATCCTGCTGCTCACGTCCGTCGCCTTCGCCGCCGACCCGCCGCCGACCAAGCCGCTCACCCCGACCGACCTGGACAAGCTGGCGGTGGACACCCTGCGGGCGGTCCACGACCGCGGGGCCGACCTGTACAACGCGGCCGACGCCCCGTCCGCTTACCGCATCTACGAGGGGGCGCTGCTCACCGTATCCCCGTTCCTCGCCCACCGGCCGGCGGTTCAGAAGGTGATCGCCGACGGGCTGGCCGAGGCGGGCAAACTGGACGGGGTGAAGGCGCAGGCGTTCCGGCTGCACGAGGTGATCGAGACGGTACGGAGCGACCTGCGGAAGGAGATGAAGAAGGCGGACGAGGCGGCGAAGACGCCGGACGCCGGCCCGCAGCGGGTGCTGCCGCCGACGCCGGCCAAGCCGGCCGACCCGCGGAGGCCGACCACCGGCACGCTGAGCGGGACGGTGACGCTCGACGGTCAGCCGGTCGGCGGGGCGACGGTGACGGTGGTGTCCCTCGACCTGCCGGCGCCGCGGGTGTTCTCCGCCACCACCGACGCCGCCGGCAAGTACACGTTCCCGGACCCGCTGCCGGTGTCGAAGTATGTGGTCATGCTCACCCCGGACGGGGCGGGAAAGGTGCCGGCGAAGTACCGGTCCACGCTGTCGTCCGGGCTGACCGCGGTCGTCACCGGCGGGACGACCGCCGGCGATCTGGCACTTGAGTCGAAGTGAGCGAAATCTGTCAGGAAAGTGGGAAGATTTGAGACCGGCAGCGGATGGCCGTAGGGTGCGGGGTGGCGGCCGAAATTCCTCAAGCGGGCGGACCGGCAGAGGTCGAAAGACCGGGCCGGTCCGCCCGATTCAGTTGGTAGCCCCGGCACAGGACGTTCGGGGTGACCTCTCTCGCTCACCGGATTTGCCGTCACGGAAGGCCACCCATGACCCGGACCATGAAACACATACTCGCCGGCCTGCTGGTCAGCCCGGCGCTCGCCCTCGCGCAGGCCCCGCCCGCCCCCGCCCCGGTGGTGCCGATGCCCACCGCCCCGCCGGTGGCCACGCTGCCCCCGGCGGTGCCGCCCCCGGCCGTCGCCTTGCCCGAGCCGCCGAAGGCGGACGAGGCGAAGGCGGACGACGCGAAAGCGGACGAGCCGGCCGCCCCGAAGGACAAGTTCCTGCTGGAGAAGCTGCTGGCCGGCAGCCCGGCCGCCCAGACGCTGGGCAAGAACGGGTGGACCATCTACGGGTGGACGCAGGGCAGCTACAACGCCAGTACGGCCAGCAACAGCAACCTGCCGGTGCCGTTCATCGACCGGGCGAACCAGTTCTCGCTCAACCAGAACTGGCTGCACGTCGAGAAGGCGGTGGACACCAGCAAGAAGGAGTACCAGTGGGGGATGGCGGCGGACGTGATCATGCCCGGCACCGACTACCGCACCACCGTCGCCCGCGGCATGTTCGACGGGCAGGTGCGGAACGGGGTGCTGTACGGGTTCGACCTGTTCCAGGCGTACGTGGACCTGTTCAGCCCGAACGTCGGCCCGCAGGGCACCATCTTCCGGGTCGGGAAGTTCGCCACCCACTGCGAGTACGAGGTGGTGCAGGGGATCAGCAACCCGTTCGTCAGCCGGTCGTACCTGTTCCAGTACAACCCGTTCACCCACACCGGGGTGAACGCCATCACCCAGCTGAACGACGACTGGACGGTGAGCAACGGGGCGGTGCTGGGGAACGACAACTTCATCGACCCGGCCGCCCAGCTGACGTACATCGGGCAGGTGAAGTGGGCGCCGAAGAACGGGAAGACGTCCGCCCTGTTCAACGTGTCGGTGACGAACCCGCGGTACAACGTGGCCGAGGCGTTCGCCTTCTACAACGTGTACAACCTGCAGATCACCCACAAGCTGACCGACAAGTGGACGTACGCGGCGGACACAACCTTCTCCCACATGGACAACATCCCCAACGTCGGGTCGGCCAACTGGTACGGGTTCGTCAACTACCTGTTCTACGACGTGACCGACAAGCTCCAGAGCAAGGCGCGGGTGGAGCTGTTCGAGGACTCGAAGGGGGTCCGCACCGGCACCGCCGGGCTGTACACCGCCGTCACCTACGGGCTGACGTGGAAGCCGAAGCCGTGGCTGTACATCATGCCCGAGGTGCGGTACGACTACGCCCAGGGCCGGCCGTTCGAGGGCGACCACGACCTGTTCACCGCCACCATCGGCGCCATCGTGCGGTGGTAACGAGTTCGTAGCCGCGACCCAGCGGGGAGCGCGTCCGACGCGCTCCCCGCTG
>CANJKY010000422.1 GCA_947474875.1 Gemmataceae bacterium | reverse complement strand
CGCCGGCCAGCAGTTGTGGGCGACCGACGGCACGCCCGCGGGCACGAAGCTGGTGAAGCAGGTACACCCGCAGTCGTCGGCCCGCCTCACCAGCCCGATCGGCCCCGACCCGGTCCGCCAGCTCACCGCCGCTGGCGGCAAGCTGTTCTTCGTCGCCGACGGCGGCAGCGTCGGCAGCCAGGTGTGGGTGAGCGACGGCACCGCCGCCGGCACGAAAGCGGTGTCGGCCATCCCCGCCGGCACCTTCCTCAGCCCGACCACGCCGAACGACCTGACGGCGCTGAACGGGAAGGTGTACTTCACCGCCACAGACGACACTGGCGGGCGGCGGTTGTGGGTGACGGACGGCACCACCGCCGGCACGACCGTCGTGTCGCCGGCCCGGCCGCTCGACCAGCCGCAGTACCCGACGGTGTTCATGGGCCTGCCGGCCGGCATGGCCGCCACCAGCAACAAGTTGTTCGTGGTGAAGTCGGACGGCCAACTGTGGGCGACCGACGGCACCGCCACCGGCGAGGTACAACTCACCCGGTTCTCCTTCGGGTTCGGCCCGCCGGCGAGCATCGGACTGCTGACGGCGGTGGGCGCCAAGATGTACTTCGCCGCCACCGACAGCACCGGCCGGCAGTTGTGGGTGAGCGACGGCACCGCCGCCGGCACGCGGGTGGTGAAAGCCCTCGGCCTGCCGGCCACCCCGACCAGCCCGTACCCCGCCGGCGGGTCGCCCGCGGTGGTGGCGGTGGTCGGGGATCGGCTGCTGTTCGCGGCCGACGACGGGGTCCGCGGTCGGGAATTGTGGGTGACGGACGGCACGGCGGCGGGGACGAAGCTGGCCGTCGAGTTGAACCCGGGGGCCGGCGGCGGGCTGGGCGAAGCCCCGACGGCGGCGGTGGCGAACGGCCGGCTGGTGCTGCCGGTGTTCAGCCCGGCGCACGGCACCGAGCCGTGGGCCATCCCGCTCGCCGACCTCGGCCTCGCCACGCCGCCGCCCCCGCCTGCCCCCGGCGGGGCGGGGGTGGTACAGGTGTTCGCCGTCACCGCCCCGGCGGGGGTGGCGTTCCGCGGCAACCTGGCGACCGTCACCCTGCCGGACGGGCCGAAGTACGCGGTGACGATCGTGTGGGGCGACGGCAGCACGTCCGCCGGCGTCCTCACCCGCCTGACGGCCACCGGCAAGGCGTACACCATCTCCGGCACCCACACATACCTCGCCTCGGCCACCCGGCCGGTGACGATCCGGGTGACCGCCGACGGCCGGACGGTGCTCACCCCGCAGACGACGGCTACCGTCACCGACGCCCGGTTCTACGCCGGCCGGGTGGCCGAACGGGTGCGAGTCGGCCAGCCGTTCTCCGGCCCGGTCGCCACCATCCAGGATCTGAACCTGTCGGGCGGGAGAACGTCCGACTTCACCGCCACCATCGACTGGGGGGACGGGGCGAAGTCCACGGGCACGATCCGGCGGACGGCCGACGGCCGGTACGAGGTGGTCGGGGTGCACACGTTCGCCAGTTCCGGCAAGCGGACGGTGTCCGTGACCATCACCTCGGCCGTGACCGGCAAGACGGCGACGGCCGCCTCGGTGTTCCAGGTGGACGCCCTGCGTCCGGCCGGCGTGTGACGCGGGAAGGCGGATCGAGCGGCGTGGGGCGTCCCACCTCGCCGTTTATTTCTCCACGGCGAACACCGCCTGGTGCGGGCAGTTGATCCGCACCACCGTCGGGGCGGTCTTGAACACGCCCAGCTTCACGTCCTTCCGGCCGTCCACCTTCCCCGCCTTGATGTCCGACAGCACGAGTTGCCCGTCCGCGAGCTTCCAACTCCCGGTCACCTCGTCCGCCGCCGTCCCGTCCGGCAGCAGGGTGTCGAGCAGATGGGCGGGGATGGCCCCCTTCCCCTTCTTCACGGTGAACCCGGTGTCGGTGAACGTCCACTCGAAGTCGGCGTCGTGCGCCGCCTTGTCGGCGGTGAAGTAATGAATCAGTTTCAGCCGCGGGATGTCGGCTTCGGTCACCCGGAAGTTCCCCTGCGCGAAGGCCGGGGCAGAGAGCAGCACGAGCAGCAGGGAGGAGCGGAGCATGGGTGGCCTCGTGGGTGGACGCTATCCCGACGAGTGACCAGGACGAACGGATGGCGGGATACTCCCACTTTGTCTCCCGGCAAACGGGGATGTCACACGTTCCTTTCGCACGCCCTGAGAATGGCCGCCAGCGGTTCCGGGTCAGCCAGTCGGTGGTCGGTGCCGACCTCGATCAGCGTCGCCCCACAAAGCCCAGCCAACTCCTGCGAGTCGGCGAACGGAATCACGTCGTCGACCCGGCTGTGCAGGATGACCGTGTCCGGCTTCACGTCCTTCGCCGTGCCGTACTTCCTCCAAGCCGGGCAGAGCAGCACGAGCCTCGCCCCGCCGCTGTCGAT
The DNA here is from genome assembly GCA_947474875.1 of Gemmataceae bacterium. GTDB lineage: Bacteria > Planctomycetota > Planctomycetia > Gemmatales > Gemmataceae > JALHQU01. Next base: position 2,257 of record CANJKY010000422.1, on the reverse strand, counting down.
ATTCATCGCGACGGCGCCGCCCCGGCTCGACCCGACGACCACCTGTGGGCGGTGCTGGTCGAACGCGACCTGGGCGATCTGGACCGCTTCGGCGAAGTCGTCATCCGGCAGCTTCGGGTTGATCACCTCGTGGCCGTGGGCGGCCAGGTGGGTCGGCTTCACGCCGCCGGGCACCGATCGCCAGCCGTGCAGGAACAGGATCTTCATGGGGCGGGGGCGTCCTTCGCCTTCAGGCAGTTCGGGCAGTACCACGGGGCCGGGGTGAACACCGGCCGCGGGCTGCGCTTCCTGCAGGTGGCGCACAGGTACCGTTTGCCCCGCGGGGCCGTTTTCGGACGGACCCGCTTGCCCGAGGAGTCTCTCTTCTCGCCCATCGAGCCCTCCGCATCAGCCTTCAGTTAACCCCAACCACTCTTCACGGGTCACGCCAAACGAATCGTAACACATGACGCCCCACATCAACCGGTCTCCGCGGGAGTCAGGCGCACGTCCCGCGGGTCGAGGGTGCGGCCGTCGGCCGACCGGAACACCAGCCGCACCGGCCTGCCCGTCTCGCGATCGACCGGCGTGAACGGCGTGGCGTCGCACGTCGCCCACTGGCCGAGGGCGACCACCACCGGCAGCAACTCCCGCCCTTTCTCGGTCAGGGCGTACTCCTTGTGCTTGCTCCCGTCGGCCGCCGGCACCTGTTCGAACACCCCGGCCGCCACCAGTTTCCGCAGCCGGTCGGTCAGGATGTTCTTCGCCACCCCGAGGCCGGTCTGGAACTCGCCGAACCGCCGCCGCCCGATGAAGGCGTCGCGGACGATCAGCAGCGACCACCAGTCGCCGACCACGTCCACCGCCCGCGCCACCGGGCAGGCGTCCCCCGCGAAGCGGGTGCGTTTCATGGCCTCCTCCGGGAAATTCAATTCGGGTGAAAGACACGACCACACCTCCAGTATGTCGGTTCAGTTGCAAATTGCAACTATTCAACCGGCGCGGAGATCCAGTCATGGCGAAGAAGCTCGACGGCAAGGTGGCGGTCATCACCGGCGGCAACAGCGGCATGGGCCTGGCGACGGCCAAGCAGTTCGTGAAGGAGGGGGCCTACGTGTACATCACCGGCCGGCGGCAGACGGAGTTGGACGCGGCGGTGAAGGAGATCGGCGAGAACGTCACCGCCGTCCGCGGGGACGTGGCGAACCTGGCCGACCTGGACCGGCTGTACGCGGCGGTAAAGGAGAAGCACGGGCGGGTGGACGTGGTGTTTGCCAACGCCGGCGTCGGGGAGTTCGTCCCGTTCGGCCAAGTCACCGAGGCACACTTCGACAAGCTGTTCGACATCAACGTGAAGGGGCTGCTGTTCACCGTGCAGAAGGCGCTGCCGCTCATGCCGGACGGCGGGTCGGTCATCCTGAACGGGTCGATCGCCGGGTACACCGGGTCGCCGGCGTTCGGCGTGTACAGCGCCACCAAGGCGGCGGTGCGGTCGTTCGCCCGCAGTTGGACGAACGACCTGAAAGACCGCAAGATCCGGGTGAACACCCTCAGCCCCGGGCCGATCGACACGCCCATCTTCGGCACCGTCGCGGAATCGAAGGAGCAGGTGGAGCAGATCAAGGCGGGGTTCGCCGCCCAGGTGCCGCTCGGCCGGATGGGGCGGCCGGAGGAGATCGCCACTGTCGCCCTGTTCCTGGCGTCGGACGACAGCAGTTTCGTCACCGGCATCGACCTGACGGTGGACGGCGGGATGGCCCAGGTGTGACGGAGGCGGCCGGGCGGGCGGCTACTTCCCCCGCTCGGCGTCGCGGTACAGGCGGGACAGGTCGAGCAGGATTTTCTCCAGCCGGGTGTAATACTCGTCCTCGCCGAGCTTCGCCTTCTGATCGCGGAGACCGGCGAGGGCGAGTTCCAGTTCGTCCCGCCGGCGGCGGACGTCTGCCGGCAGCGCCTGTTCCCGCTCGCTCGGGATCAGGTGCCACTGGTGCGCCCGCAGGCCGTCCACCTCGGCCCCGTCCTTCGCCCGCTTCACCGCCCGCACCCCCTGGAACCAGTCGGCCGCCGACCCGAGCTTGTCGCCGGTGTCGTCGATCAGCGCGTGTTCGGTCGCGAGCCGGGCCTCGCCCTTGTAGAACTCGTTCACCCGGTTCGCCGCCGTCAGGAACGCCTCCAGCAGCGACACCTGCCCGTCCTGGTCCAGGTCGGCCGTCGGGTCGGCAATCGCCTCGGACATGTACTGCCCGAACCGGGCGTAGTTGGACTCGACCCCGCTGCG